>CANJKQ010000100.1 GCA_947474905.1 Pseudomonadota bacterium
AAGCTGGTGGCGACGGGGGCGACATCGTCGATCGTCACGGCCCGGCGCGCGGCGAGGCCGGCGACGGCCATGCTCATGGCGATGCGGTGATCAAGATGCGACGCAATTGTCGCCCCGCCAGCGATTGGCGCGCCGCCGCTGCCGGTGATGGCGAGACCGTCGTCAAATTCCTCGAGCGCAACGCCCGATGCCGTCAGCGCCGCTGCCATGGCTGCCAGGCGATCCGACTCCTTTACCCGCAACTCATGCGCGCCGCGCGCGACCGTGCGGCCCTGCGCATAGGCTGCCGCCACGAACAGCGCGGGATATTCGTCAATCATGCTGGGGGCGAGGTCGGGCGGCACATCGATGGCAGTGAGGGCGGCATGGCGAACGCGCAAGTCCGCCACCGGTTCGCCGCCGACAATGCGTGGGTTTTCCTCGACGATATTCGCCCCCATCATTCGTAAGGCGACGATCAGTCCCGTGCGGGTGGGGTTCATCCCCACATTGCCGATGGTGACTGCCGAGCCTTCCACAATCGTCGCGGCAACAATGAAGAACGCCGCCGACGACGGATCACCAGGCACAACGATCGATTGCGGGCGGAGTTCCGCTTCGCCATGCAGCGCGATGAGCTGTCCTTCGGGCGTCGCTTCAACCGTGAGCTGCGCGCCGAATCCTGCCAGCATCCGTTCGCTGTGATCGCGCGTGGCGATGGGCTCGATCACCTGGGTGATGCCCGGCGTGTTGAGGCCCGCCAGCAGCACGGCCGACTTCACCTGCGCTGAGGCGACGGGAAGCGTGTAGCGGATCGGCACGGCGGGCGTCAGGCCGCGCACCATCAGCGGCAGGCGCGCGCCGGGGCTGGCGGTGATGTCGGCCCCCATCTGTGCCAGGGGGTCGATGACGCGCGCCATTGGCCGTTTGCTGAGCGAGGCATCGCCGATAAAGGTCGCGGTGATGGGATGGCTGGCGACCAGCCCCATCAACAACCGGGTCGATGTGCCCGAATTGCCCATGTCGAGTGCGCCGCCCGGCTGGAGCAAGCCGCCCACCCCGACGCCATCGACGGTCCAGCTGCCATCGGCGTTGCGCTTGATGCTGGCCCCCATGGCGCGCATCGCAGCGGCGGTGGCCAGCACATCCTCCCCCTCCAGCAATCCCTCGATCCGGCTGGTGCCGACGGCAATCGAGGCAAGCATCAGCGCGCGGTGGCTGATCGACTTGTCACCGGGCATAGTGATCGCACCACGCAGCGGGCCGCGCGCGCCGATGGTCAGCGGCCGGGCAGGAGAGGCAAGGCTCGACATTTCGCGCGGCTTTGACAGCGCGCTTGCGCTATGGCAAGGCGCGCCCCACTTTGCGTGGCCATGCCGCCAGGCAATCCTCCAGTTTGATGAGTTTGAAAGGGCCCAGCACAGCCTATGGTGAAGCCGGAATGGGGCACGAAGCGTACGTGCCCGAAATGCGCGACGCGCTTCTATGATCTGGGCAATGACGAGCCCGTGACGTGCATCAATTGCGGCACGGCGTGGGAGCCGGAGCCGATTCTGAAGTCGAAGCAGCCAATGCCGTTCGACGCGCCCAAGGCGCTCGTGCCCGAAAAGGGCGATGCCGATCTGGCGGGTGGCGACGACGAGGATCTGGACATTGTCGCCGATGACGATGGCGAAGTCTCGCCCGACGACGAAGTCGATCTGGGCGGCGACGACGATCTGGGCGTCGAAACGCCCGACGAGGACGAAGAACGCTGACGCACAGCCGCAGGCGGCGCTTGCAAAAACGCCGCTTGCTGTCTATGCGCCGCTGCTCCGGGCTCCCAGGCCCGGACAAGGGACGGGGCCGTAGCTCAGCTGGGAGAGCGTCGCAATGGCATTGCGAAGGTCAGGGGTTCGATCCCCCTCGGCTCCACCATCCTGATCCCTGCCGACAGCGGCCTCTTCACCTCGCAGCGGATAGGGACGGCCTGAAGGGTCAGCCAGCCGATAGCGCGGTGACGATCGCGTAAAGCACCGACAGGGCGGCGAGCAGGGCGGACAGCCACACCACGCGCCAGGATTGCGCGACGAGCGCGATCGACAGCAGCACGATGGCAATCTGCAAACCGGTTTCGCTGATTTCATAACGCTCGCCGCGTTCGGCGCCGCGATGCCCCTCGGCGCGCAGGCGATCAGCCTCAACCCGCAATTGGTCAATGCCGTGCCTGGCAGCGTCGGGACGGCGCAGGCGCAACGCTTCGGCCTGCATTTTT
Organism: Pseudomonadota bacterium; assembly: GCA_947474905.1. The sequence continues at coordinate 2,234 of CANJKQ010000100.1, forward strand.
GCGCGATCCTCCGCCGTCAGCGCGGTTGAGGCGGCCGCCGTTTTCAGCACCGTTTCGCGGATGATCTTGGCTTCCATATAGGCATAGGTATCGGATGCCTCGATCGTGTCGAACAAGCCAAGCCGCGTTTCGCTGGCGCTCCACACATGGATGAAGGCGAGCAGCACCGCAAAGACCCCGACCATGATCGAGACGCGATTGCGAAAATCGCGCTCGCGCGCGCGGTCGCTGGCCTCACGGGCTTCTTCGCGTGCCTCGGCACGCTCGATCGCGTCGTCGATCAGTTCCTTGGCGTCGGCAGGTTCGACCATCGCGTCCTCAATCGGCTTTCACCTCGCTGCTATGCCATTTCGGTTGCACGAACCCAAGGGCGATATGCTATTGGCGCCAACAATCATCGGGGGTGGCATGACGGTCTATCGCGCATTGGCGGGCATGGCTCTTCTGGGCGTGATGAGCGTTATCCCGGCCCCCGCCATGGCGGCGCCCGAGGAAATTCAGGTCTATATCGACGATCTCGACAGCCCGGGCGAAGTGGGCCTTGATACGCACATCAATTACACCGCAACCGGCGCCAGCACGCGCGGCGATTATCAGGGCGCGGAAGACAGTCTGCACCGGCTGCGCATCACGCCGGAATTCTCGCTGGGGCTGACGCGTCACCTGGAGGCGGGACTATATTTCCCGCTCGCCACGATTGACGGGGGCGGCCATTTCAACGTCGGCGGCGTCAAGGCGCGGCTGAAATTCATCGCCCACCCCCACAATAATGACGATGTCTGGTATGGCGTGAATGTCGAGCTGGGCCGCGTCGACCATCGGCTCGACATCAACCCCTGGAATGCCGAGGTAAAGGGCATGCTCGGCACGCGCACCGGCAAATGGCTGTTTGCGCTCAATACCAATGTCGACTTTGTCGTGTCAGGGCCGCAGCCTGCCCCCGCCACGCTCGAGCTGGCGACCAAGATCGGCTATTCGATCAGCAAGCGTGTGTCTGTGGGGCTGGAAGGCTATAATGGCGTGGGCGAGCTTAAAAATCTCGGCCGGTTCGGCAGCAGCGAACAATCCATCTACGCGACGGCCGATATCGCGCTTGGCAAATGGGATTTGAACCTGGGCGTCGGTCATGGCTTTGGCGCCAATCCCGATGGATTGGTGATCAAGGCCATTATTGGCGTGCCGATCCAGGGATTGTTGCGCCGCCTGCCCCGGCGGTGACGCGCTACCGCCGATCGCGGAGCCAGATTACCGCCGCCAATGCCGCCCCGATGGCGACGCCCGCGAGCAAGCCGATTGAGGGTTGGCCGGTATATAGCCCGATCACCGGGCCAATCATCGCGCCCAGCGCGATCAGCACGCCGCCGCCGCGGCCATTCGACTTGTCTGCCATAGCCGCGCCTGTGCCACGCCGGGCGGCGGCGCGCCAGCCCAACAAACAGGGCAAGCGCGGCGTTTACCAAGCCGCGTAACGCAAACGCTGGGGCTGCTCTCCTAAAAGCCCGCTCGCCGAGCCTCGCAAAGCCCGGTGCCGGAAACGAGAGACTGCCGAATGACGATCACCCCCTATGTCGCCGATCATCGCGTGCTGGCGGATGCCGTCGAGCTGATCGCGCATTATGGCGATGATGCGGGATTCGAGGCTGCGGCACGCGCCGATCGCAGTCGCGATGTCGGCAATCACATCCATTTTTGCCGCTGGCGCCAGATCGAGCGGCTGATTCTGGTAATGAGCCTCGATCGCCCGGTCGGCACGGTTCACTAAGGTTTATCAGATTGCCGCCGTCAGTCGGCGGTTCTGGCAGCGGCCAACGGCGCGGCCGGCGCGCTGAAAAGTAGGCGCGAACTTAACGCAGGCTCTTGTCGCTGGCGGCGTGGCACCGCTAAGCCGCTGTCATGGTCGTTCTCGCGTCCCACGGTGCGCTGGTCTGTGCGGTCGCGGGATGGCTGGCGGTCGCACCCGAACCGCCGCGCGCGCCGCCGCCCTCTTCGGCGCCTTCATCGGCGCCTTCGCCGCCGGTGGAGCCGTCGCCGTCGAACGACCCCGAAGCGCCGATGCTCGACCCCAATGTCCCGCTGGCACCCATGCCCGATCTGGGCGTGGCATGGCCCGACCTGACCAAGACCGATGATGCCCCCCGAGCGGCGGACCCGGCCAAGACCGCGATCGCCGAGCTGTCGCGCTACAGCTATCGCATCGACGGGATTGATGAGATCGACGAAGGCCTGTTTCGCCAGCGCTTTGACCAGCTTTCCAGCCTGCGCGCGCACCAGAACGGCACCGCCAATGCTGCCCAGATTGATCGCCGCGCGCGCGAGGATGCGCTGCTGCTGACGACGTTGCTGCGTGGCGTGGGCTATTATGATGCGCGGGTGACGACATCGATCGAGGTCAAGGATGGTCGCCCCGAAGTCGTGCTGACCGCCGAACCCGGCATCATCTATCGCTTTGCCGCTGTCCGGCTGAACGGCATCGCTGCGGCAGACGGCAGTGCGGGGAAACTGGCGGAAAAGTTCGGCGTGGCGGACGGATCGGCGGTCGATGCCGACAAGATCGCGACAGGCGAAGACGAGTTACGCAAGGAGCTGGGCAATCAGGGCTTCGCCTTTGGCGAGATTGGCCAGAGCGCCATTGTCGTTGACCATGCGACGCAGACCGCCACGCTCGACCTGACGGTAACGCCGGGCACCGCCAAGAAATTTGGCCGGATCACCACGCCGCCCAACCGCATCTTCAACGCCCACCATATCCAGCAGATCGCACGCTTTGGGCCTGGCAAGCCTTACAGCACGGACGATGTCGACGATTTGCGCCACGCCATCATTCAGACGGGCCTGGTTTCGGCGGTTGACATCAAGCCGGTGCAGACCGCGCAACCCGATATCGTCGATCTGGCGGTAAAAATGGAACCCGCACCGCCGCGCACCATTTCGGCGCAGCTCGGCTATGGCACCGGCGAAGGCGTGCGTGCCGAGGTTGACTGGACGCACCGCAATTTCTTCCCGCCCGAAGGCGCGCTCACCTTTCAGGGCGTGCTGGGGACGCAGGAACAATCGGGCGGCGTGATTTTTCGCCGCAATAATTTCGAAGGCCGCGACCGCGTGCTGACCGCGCAGCTGATCGGCTCGAACGTGCGCCGTACCTCCT
>CANJKQ010000101.1 GCA_947474905.1 Pseudomonadota bacterium
AAGGCGCCCATTGGCTTCATCGCGTCACCTCGGCCTTCAAGGCCGCCCGATCGATCTTGCCATTGGCGTTACGCGGCAGGACGTCGCGCCAGTCAAAACGCGCGGGCTGCATGAAATTGGGCAGATCCCGCCGCAACCGCGCCCGCAGCGCCGCTTCCGCCGCTTCCTTGTCCCCCACGGCGCGGGCAATCACCAGCACCGCCTGCCCCAATCGATCATCGGGCACCCCCAGTGCCACGGCCTCGGCGACGTCGCCTGCCGCCAGCACCGCCTCTTCGATTTCGGTGGGGCTGATGCGATTGCCGGCACTTTTGATCATCTCGTCATCGCGTCCGACAAAGCGAAGCAAGCCATCCGTCCCGCGCACCACCGTATCGCCGGACCAGACCGCCATCCCGCCATAAGCCGATTGCGCGGGCGCCGGGCGAAAACGCTGCGCGGTCCGTTCGACGTCGCGCCAATAGCCTTGCGCCACCAGCGGGCCGGCATGAACCAATTCCCCCGGTTCGCCTGCATCCGCCGCGCTACCGTCAGCGCGCACCACCATCACCTCGGCAAAGGGAATGGCGGTGCCGATGGCGTCGGGGTGCGCATCAACCAGCGACGGGGCAAGATAGGTGGACCGAAACGCTTCGGTCAGCCCATACATGGGATATAGGTCGGCGGCGGGGAAACGCGCACGCAGCTGGCGAACCAATCGGGGCGTCAGCGCGCCACCTGAATTTGTCAGCCGTTGCAAGCTATTTGCCGCCAGATCCGGCCATTCCGCCTCAAGCAGCTGCACCCATAAAGGCGGCACCCCGGCAAGCGTGGTAATGCCGTGCCGCTCGACTGCCTTGGTCACGTCGCGCGGGGTCAGATAATCGAGCGGGACGACGCGCCCGCCCGCTGCCCAGGTCGAAAACAACTGATTCTGGCCATAATCGAAGCTGAAGGGCAACACCGCCAGCACCCGGTCGGCGGCGGTCAGGCCCAGATAATGCGCCACGCTGATGGCCCCCAGCCATAAATTGGCATGGCTCAGCATCACGCCTTTGGGTCGACCGGTTGATCCCGAGGTGTAGAGGATGGCCGCCAATGCCTGTGGATCGGCCGCGCTCGGCCCCAGCGCCTCACCGCCCGACAGCGCCGCTTCCTCCATCGCGAGGACGCAGGCGGCGGGCATATCACCCGGCTCCAGCGTTGCCGCCCGCGCGGCTTGCGTGAGCAGCAGCGACGCCTCGCTGTCGGCCAGAATATGCGCGATTTGCGCACGCTTCAGCAGCGGGTTGATGGGAACATGCACCAGCCCGGCGCGCGGCGCGGCCAGGGGCAGCAGCGCCGCCGCCCGCGTCTTGGGCAACCAGCTCGCCACGCGCGCGCCCGGTTCCAGCCCGCGGGCCGCCAGCCACCCGGCGAGCCGCCCCACCGCTTCTTCAAGTGCTGCATAGTCGATTGTCCCCGCGCGATCCTCAAACGCGACCGCGTCGGATTGGCCACGCGCGGTGAGCCAATCGATGGGGCGGGGCAAGGGATCGAGATCGACCATGCCTCCTGATAACGCCGCGCACGCCTATGTGAAGGCCCGCCCCCTTGGCATCGGGCGCCGCTATCGTTAACGCGGCGACAATAGGTTCGGGGCCGCAACGGGGACATAATTTGCCGGTCGACAATATGCCGAAGGTCGAAGCCACGGTGCGCGGGGTGCTGCGCGACGTGCTGGGGTTGAACGACGACCGCGCCGCCGCGCTGACCGATGATACGCCGCTGTTCGGCGCGATGCCCGAACTTGACTCGCTCGCGGTTGCCGGCGTGCTCACCGAAATCGAGGATCGGTTGGGGATATTGATCGAAGACGATGAAGTGGATGGGGAGATGCTGGCGACCTTTGGCGCGCTGACGCGCTTCGCGGCAGAACGCGTAGCGCGTTGATTACCCGGTATGAATGGCAAGGCGGACACGAAGCGGTGCTGCGCTTCGGGCCACCCGTCGGGCCAACCGTGCTGATCGCTCCGGCATTGTTTGAGGAAGCCAATCGGACCCGCGCCTTCACCGTCACTCTGCAACGCGCGCTGGCTGATTTGAGCCTGGCAAGCATGCTGCCCGATTTGCCGGGCACCAACGAAAGCGTGGTCGATACCGAGCAAGCGACGCTGGCAAACTGGCAAGCGGCCTTCGCCGCCGCCGCGCAATCGGCCGCCCGGCATGGCCATGTCCATGTCGCGGCGATTCGCGGTGGCGCCCTGGTCGATCGCCTCGCCAAGACGCGCAGCCGCTGGTATTTCGCGCCGGTCGCGGGCGAAGCGCTGGTCCGCGACCTGATGCGGGCGCGCAAAGTGGCGCAAATCAACCATAACGCGCCCGAAGCGGAAGGCGATGTTTACGAGCTTGCAGGCAACCGACTGTCAGCGACGATGATTGCCGAGTTGCGCGCGGCCGCTCCCTCCACCGCTGCCCCGGTGCGCACCTTGCGCCTGCGTGATGACGCCATGCCGTCGCACCGCTCGGTTGATGGCGCGCCATTGTGGCGCCGTGCCGAGCCAGAAAACGACCTGGCGCTTGCTGGCCTGCTGGCGGCGGATCTCGCCTCCTGGGTGCGGCAATGCGAAAAATAGTCGAATTTGATTGTGTCGGCGACCGGCTGGTCGGCACGCTCGACACTGGTGGCAGCAGCACCGGGTTGCTGATCGTTTCGGGCGGCAATGAAGTGCGCGCCGGGGCGCATCGGGGCATGGCGCGGCTGGCGCGGCTGATCGCGGACCTGGGCTGCCCGGTTTTCCGGTTTGACCGGCGCGGCGTCGGCGACTCAACCGGTGCCAATGGCAGTTTTCGCGCCTCGCGGCCCGATATTAACGGCGCCATCGCCGCTTTTCGCCACCACGCGCCCGGCGTCCGGCGCATCATCGGCTTTGGCATTTGCGACGCGGCGACCGCATTGGCGCTGTTCGGCGAGGCGATTGATCGGCTGGTGCTCGCCAATCCGTGGCTGCACGATGATGGCGATGGTTTGCCCAATGCCGATGCCATCCGCGCTCGTTATGCCTATAAGCTGCGCGACCCCAGCAATTGGGCGCGCGCGCTGACCGGTGGCATCAGCTTTGGCAAGGTCGCCAAGGGGGTCGGCAAGATCGCAATGGGTGGCTCGCCGCGCGATCGCGCGATGGAGACCGACCTGTTTGCCGCGCTGAAGCGCCGGGGCGACAGCGTCATTCTGGTGGCAAACGGCGATGGCACGGGGTTGACCTTCCTTGCCGCCGCCGACCGCCATGATTTCGTTCGCGGCATCAAGCTGATCGAAACCGATTCGCACAGCTTCGCACGCAACAGCGACGAAGCCGTGCTGATCACCGCGCTGACCGAGGTGTTAGGGATTACCCCGCCGTAACGCCGCGCCGCCGCGTCGAGGGCGCTAACTGCCCGCGCTGTGGGGCGATAGCCTATTCCGCCGCCTCAGCCAGCTTTTCGAAATCCGCTTCCGCCAGAAAACGCTCGGCATCCAGCGCCGCCATGCAGCCCGTGCCTGCAGCCGTGATCGCCTGGCGATAGATTTTGTCCATCACATCGCCACAGGCGAACACGCCCGCGACGCTGGTTTTGGTCGATCCCTTTTCGACCTCGATATAGCCGTCGCTGTCCAGCTTCAGGTGCCCGCGGAACAATTCGGTCGCAGGATGGTGGCCAATCGCCACGAAAGCGCCGTCGACCGCGATCGACGAAATCTGCGCGGTCTGCGTGTCGAGCAGTTCCAGCGTCGTCAGCGTTTCCGGCTTGCCCGCGCCATAGAAATTGCGGACTTCCTTGTTCCAAACCACTGTGATCTTGGGATTGGCGAACAACCGTTCCTGCAGGATTTTTTCGGCACGCAAGCTGTCGCGGCGATGGATCAGCGTGACGTCGTCGCTATGGTTGGTGAGGTAGAGCGCTTCCTCAACCGCAGTGTTGCCGCCGCCGATCACCGCGACTTTCTTGCCGCGATAGAAAAAGCCGTCGCAGGTGGCGCAGGCCGAAACGCCCTTGCCCTTCATCGCCTCTTCGGTGTCGAGGCCCAGCCACTTTGCCTGGGCGCCCGTCGCGACGATCAGCACGTCGCCCAGATACACATCACCGCTATCACCGACCAGGCGGAACGGGCGCCGCGACAGATCAACCTCGACAATCGTGTCGTACATCAGCGTCGTGCCGACATGTTCGGCCTGCGCGGCCATTTCTCCCATCAGCCAGGGGCCCTGGATGACATTGCGAAAGCCGGGATAGTTTTCGACATCGGTCGTCGTGGTCAGCTGGCCGCCCGGCTGAATGCCCTGCACCAGAATGGGCTTCATGCCGGCGCGCGCGCCATAAATCGCGGCGGACAGGCCAGCGGGCCCCGATCCCAAAATCAGCATGCGCGTCGTGTGCGTCGTCGTCATCATTACCACCGATTTTTTCAGCTCAGCGCTGTCATTGCGTTGTGGATGTGGCTTACGTTGCCCCGCAATAAAAGGATACAGCGTCGATTGATTTCGTTTCGGCGATGACAGCGATGCTTGGCCTCGCGCGGCTGCTATGCCACCCCTCTAATGCCGACGATGCGCGAACAGCACCGGCACGGGGCTTTCGCTCAGCATTGAATGCGTGGCACCGCCAAACACCGCCTCAATGCTGCGCGATCGGCTGAAGCTGCCCATCACGACATAGTCGGGGGCGCGGGTCGACACCGTCTCAAGGATGATCTGACCAGCCCGGGCCGGTACTGATTGATGTTGCTCGATGCGGGCATGGATGGCGTGACGCGACAGATACGCCGCTGCCTCCTCCAACGGAATCTGGATAGACCCATCATCGATATGGAACAGCGTGACTTCCGCCGCGCGGGTCAGCAGCGGCGTTGCCACGCGCAATGCCTCTTCAGCGTCAGGCGATCCGTCCCAAGCGACCAGGGCGTGGCCGTGCGGGTTCAGCCCGCGCGCCGTAGCCGGGACCGCCAGCACCGGCAAATGGCCCCAGACCAACAAGTCGGCGGCCAACCCGGCCATATCGGGGAACGGGACCGTATCGATCTTGCGGTTGATGACGATCAAATCGCACAGCGCGGCCGCATCCTTGATCGCATAAGCGAGGTCGCCCGTCACATTCAGCCAGTCGAACGGCACGTCTTCGTGTCGCAACCGCGCCTGCATCGTGTCGCGATTGGCGCGTTGCGCTTGTTCCTCCTCTTCCAGCAGCAAGGCGCTGCCGCCGACGACGTCATATTGCGTCACCAGACGGGGAATGATCGCAACATCGACGCATTTCAAATGACCATCAATGGCGCGCGTCACGTCGAGCGCGACTTGAAACCTGGCTTCCTGGCCAGGATCATCGTGCATCAGCACCAGGACATTTTTCATTGAACC
>CANJKQ010000102.1 GCA_947474905.1 Pseudomonadota bacterium
AACACGACCAGCGGCGCGGCGGCATGGTCCGCAAGAAAGGCCGCACGCCGCGCGGCAACCGCCGGATGAACGATCGCCTCCAGCCGAGCGAGCGCGGCATCGTTGCCGAACACTGCCGCCCCCAGCGCCGCGCGATCAACCCCCGCTGGCCCGGTCGTACCCGGAAACGCGGCCTCTATCGCCGGCAGCAAGGCCCCGCCCGGCCCCTGCAACAGGCGAACGGCAGCATCGGCATCGAACACCGGCACGCCTTCATCGGCAAACATCGCCGCAACAGTCGATTTGCCCATGCCGATCGATCCGGTGAGGCCCAGCTTGATCATCGCGCCAGCCTGGCACGCAGCTCATCATCGCGGTCGCGCGGCGGGGCCTGGCCGAAAAACAGTTCGAAAGCGATCGCTGCCTGCCCGATCAACATCTCCAACCCATCGACAGTATCGAGATCGCGCGCGCGCGCTGCGGCCAGCAAATCCGTCTCGAGCGGGGCATAGACGATATCATAAACCACCGCGTCATCGGGCAAAGGCGCAAGGTCGAGCGTCAGAGGCGGTTGACCCACCATGCCAAGCGCGCTCGTATTAACGAGCAGGGCGACCGGCGGCAGGCCCGCGTCGAGCGGCTTCACCTCACCCTTCAGCCCGAAACGCGCCAGCAACGCAGCCGCTTTCAATGGCGTGCGGTTATAGAGCGTCACCGGCCCCACTCCCATTCGCGCGAGAGCGAATAGCACCGCGCGTGCCGCACCGCCTGCGCCCACCACGGCGACCGGACGATCCGCCAGGTCGAGATCGGCGATCGGCGCCATGAACCCGGCGGCATCGGTATTGGTGCCGATCAAATGACCATCGGGCTGACGCAAGAGGGTGTTCATCGCGCCAATCGATCCCCGCACATCGCCCGGGTCGTCGACCAGATCCATCACCGCAATCTTGTGTGGGATCGTCACGTTGCAGCCACGCCAGGCGCCATCGTCGCGACGTTGCGCGATATGGTCGGCAAGGGCGTCGGGAGGGACGTGACAAGCGCGATACTGCGCGTCGATACCCAGGGCCTCAATCCAGAATCCGTGGATCAACGGCGATTTGGAATGCGCGATGGGGTCGCCAATCACTTCGGCAAAGGGGGATGTCATGACGCCATTACCCTCTGGGCGCGCAGATAATCGAGGAGCGGCAGCAACGGCATGCCCATGATGGTGAAGTGGCTGCCCTCAATGCGGCTGAACAGCTGCACCCCCGGCCCTTCGACCCGATAACAGCCGACGCACCCGGCAATGGCGGGCCATTCCAGATCGAGATACGCTTCAATGAACGCGTCCGACAATGGCCGCACGGTCATGCGGGCAAGATCGACATGGCGCCAAATCGGTTCGCCATCTCGGGCAATCACCACGGCGCTGATCAGCAAATGAGTCGCGCCTGCCATTGCCCGCAAATGCGCCGCCGCATCGGCGCGATCGACGGGTTTGTCGAGCAGCGTGCCATCCGCCAGCGCGACGACCGAATCGCCCCCCAACACCAGCAGGCCGGGATGGGATTGCGAGACCTTGACGGCCTTTAGCTCGGCAAGGGCATCGGCAATGTCGCGCGGCGTCGCCTTCCGGGCAAGCAAGGCCGATTTGACCGCGTTTTCATCGACATTGGCGGCAACCGCGACATGCTCGACCCCCGCCGCGCTCAGCATCGCCCGCCTCGAGGCGCTGGTTGAGGCAAGGATGAGGCTCATGCGCTGCCACGCCGTTCGTTGCACAGCGCGATGATGGCGGCGGCGGTTTCCTCGATCGATCGCCGCGTCACATCGATCACCGGCCAGCCATTGTCGGCAAACAGGCGCCGCGCATAGGCGACTTCGCGCGTCACCGCTTCCTGGTCGACATAGGCCGTGTCAGGCGCCTGATTGAGCGACAGCAAGCGGTTGCGCCGTACCTGAACCAGTCGCTCGGCACTCGTCGTCAGCCCGACCACCAGCGGGTTTTTGAGCGTGAACAGCGACGCCGGTGGCGGTGATTCGACCACGATCGGGATGTTCGCGGTCTTATAGCCGCGATTGGCGAGGTAAATCGACGTCGGGGTCTTGGAAGAGCGCGACACGCCCGCCAGGACGATATCGGCTTCTTCCCACTCCTCCCACGCCACCCCGTCATCATGCGCGATGGTGAACTGAATGGCCTCCACCCGCGCGAAATAGGCTGCGTCAAGCACATGCTGGCGCCCCGGTCGCGCCTTGGCTTGCTGGCCGAGCAGCGCCGACAAAGCGCCGTTGACCGTGTCGAGCGGCGCGACAGCGGGCAGGCCAAGCAAACGGCACTGCGCCTCAAGCGCGCGGCGCATTTCGGCATTGACGAGCGTGAACAGCACAAGACCTGGATTCTGGCCAATTTCCTGCAGAATGCGCTCAAGATGCGCTTCGCTGCGCACCATCGGCCAGAAATGCCGGATCGTCTCGACTCCATCGAATTGGGCCAGCGCCGCCTTGGCGATGTTATCGAGCGTTTCGCCCGTTGAATCGGACAAGAGATGGACGTGGAGCCGCGTCATGCGCGCAAGTCTGTGGACAACATGCCCGCAAAGGCTAGCGCAACCGCCTCCATCCGCCAAGCCGACGATTGCCGTTGATAAACCGCGCGGCTATCCACACCGCTATGAACAGCCGGTTTGGCGATACACAGCTTGTGGAAAATGGGGACGGCAATGGCCGACTCCGCCGCGCGCCACGGTCGCTCGCCCGTCAATCTGTGCATTGAATCGGCATCGCGAGGTTAACCCGGCAATTCGCCCGCCAACCAATACAACAACCTTTATAGATTCTTATATTAGATAGCAGGGAAGACCCGACCGGCATGACGACCAAAGCCTTGCTCGCGACGCTGAAAGGCGAGCGTCAGCCCCTTCCACCCTTATGGCTGATGCGCCAGGCCGGACGCTATCTGCCCGAATATCGCGCGCTGAGAGCAGCGAAAGGCGGCTTTCTCGATCTCGTCAACGATAGCGATGCGGCCGCCGAAATCACGCTTCAGCCGCTGCGCCGCTTTGGTTTTGATGGTGCCATTCTGTTTTCGGACATTTTGATGGTGCCCTCTGCCATGGGGCAGTTCCTCACCTTTGGCGCCGGCGAAGGGCCGCAATTATCGCCCGCGCTGATCGACCATGCGCTCGATCAACTGGCGCCGGTGCCTGAGCGGCTGGATCCCGTTTACGCGACGGTTCGCAAGGTGAAAGCCGCGCTCGATCCCGCCGTGACCTTTCTGGGTTTCGCTGGCAGTCCCTGGACGGTTGCGACCTATATGGTGGCCGGTCATGGCAGCCGCGATCAGGTCGAAACCCGCCGCTATGCCGATCGTGACCCTCAGGGATTTGCGGCGATCATCGATGCCATCATCACGCTGACCGTCGATTATCTCGCGCGCCAGATTGAGGAGGGGGTTGAAGCGGTGCAGCTGTTTGACAGCTGGGCCGGCAGCCTGTCGCCAGCTCAGTTCGAACGCTGGGTTATCGCGCCCAATGCCGCGATCATCAGTGCGTTGAAAACGCGCCATCCCGACACGCCAATCATTGGCTTTCCCAAGGGGGCGGGCGGTAAGCTGGGCGCTTATGCCCGGGAAACCGGGGCTGATGCGATCGGCCTTGACGAAACCGTCGATCCCGCCTGGGCACATGCGACGTTGCCGGTGGGGATGCCCGTTCAGGGCAATCTCGATCCGCTGGCGCTGATTACGGGCGGCGAGGCGCTCGATACAGCGATTGATCGCGTCATTGAGGCGCTTGCCGAGCGGCCGCATGTATTCAACCTTGGGCATGGCATCCAGCAGGACACGCCGATTGCCCATGTCGAGCAATTGGTGGCACGCGTGCGGGGAGGACGGCAATGACCGGCTGGCTCGGCAACGCCTATCCCTGGGTGAAGGCAGCGCATGTCATCTTTGTCATCTTCTGGATGGCGGGGTTATTTATGCTGCCGCGCTTTCTGGTTTATCATCAGGAAGCCGAACCAGGCTCGGCGGAAGCTGCGCGATGGGTTGAGCGTGAGCAAAAGCTGCGCGCGATCATCCTGACGCCGTCCCTGGTCATCGTCTGGCTGCTGGGATTGAGCCTGGCGGCCAATCTGGGCGGGTTTTCGGGCGTGCCGGGGCTGGGCTGGCTCCATGCCAAAATCGCGCTGGTGGTGCTGTTGAGCGGCTATCATGGCTATATTGTCGCTTATTCGCGGCGGCTGGCGCGTGGCGAACAGCGGTTGAGCGGCAAGCAGCTACGGTTGCTCAACGAAGTGCCGGGAATAATGGCGGTGCTGATCGTGGTGCTGGTGATCGCCCAGCCGTTTTGACGGCATTCATGCCGCGCCATGGCAAGAGTGTGGCGTCCATACCTGCCACGCGCATCGTTCAAACCATGCCTGGGATTGGTATCTGGTCGAGGGAGTGGCGCATTGCCTTGACTTGGTATTGGCTGATGCCTAACTTACCCGAAATTCTAAGCGCGGCGTTCTGTCGCCTTGGGTCCTCCTTCCAAGCGTTGTCGCGGCCTCAGGCTTGCTGACCTCACGCTCAAGAACAACATTCCCACCTTATTCTCCACCGGACACCTGAAATGCATCTTGCCGACCTTAAGAAAAAGACTCCCGCCGATCTGGTTGAAATGGCCGAACAATTGGGAGTCGAAGGCGCGTCGACCATGCGCAAGCAGGATTTGATGTTCGCCATCCTCAAGGTCGAAGCCGATAATGGCGAGCAGATCATGGGGCTTGGCACGATCGAAGTCTTGCCTGATGGCTTTGGTTTTCTCCGCTCGCCCGAAGCCAATTACCTCGCGGGGCCCGACGATATTTATGTCTCACCGAACCAGGTCCGCAAATTCGGGCTGCGCACGGGCGACACGGTTGAGGGCGAAATCCGCGGACCGAAGGAAGGCGAGCGCTATTTTGCGCTGACCCGCCTGACCAGCGTCAATTTCGACAATCCCGATGCGCTGCGCCACCGCGTCAATTTCGACAATCTGACGCCGCTCTATCCCGAAGAAAAGCTGACTTTCGACCAGCTCGACCCCACGCAAAAAGACAAGAGCGCGCGGGTGATCGACATTGTGTCGCCGCAGGGCAAGGGCCAGCGCACGCTGATTGTCGCGCCGCCGCGTGTCGGCAAGACGGTGATGCTGCAAAACATCGCCAAGGCGATTACCGACAATCACCCCGAAGTTTTCCTGATCGTGCTGCTGATTGACGAGCGGCCCGAGGAAGTGACCGACATGCAGCGTAGCGTGAAGGGCGAGGTGGTGAGCTCCACCTTTGACGAACCCGCCAGCCGCCACGTCCAGGTCGCTGAAATGGTGATCGAAAAGGCCAAGCGCCTGGTCGAGCAC
>CANJKQ010000103.1 GCA_947474905.1 Pseudomonadota bacterium
CCGCTGTTGGAAAGGCCCGCTTGTCGAGGCGGTGGCCGGCGGTAGTCGCGAACGAGGTGCTCGAGTGACCGCCCTCGGGGATGAGGTCCTTACCCTATATCGCGGCATGCTTGCTGCGGCGGAGCAGCGCGCAGACTCGGATTTCCGCAGCGGGCTGTCCGCTCTGTTGATGTCTCAGCCCCGCCCATCCCAGCACTGACCTTGATTTGATCAGTTCCCTCGCATTGCGCTCTCCGGTTTGGCTGCTAGAGGGCTACACTATATTCCATGAAATATAGTGAGTCGACCGGCACCGGCGGCGACAATCAGGGAGTTTTCATGCGCCGTTTCGCCGTTCTGACCTCGGTTGTTCCCCTTGTTCTCACCGCCTTGCCTACTGTTGTCCGTGCCGAAGATGCACCTAATAGCGCGGAGGCGTCGTCGGCTCGGAACACGATCATCGTCACCGCACGGCTACGGTCTGAAGACGCCCAGACAGTCCCTGCTTCGCTCTCGATAGTCAGTGCCGATACCCTGGAACGGACCTACACCGTCAACACCAACCAGCTCTCGCAGCTCGTCCCGACGCTCAACTATTCCTCGCCTAATCCCCGCAACACAGCCTTCACGATCCGGGGTCTCGGCAGCAGCGTGGTCGCCATCAGCCAGGCCAACGATGGGCTTGAGCCCGGTGTCGGGTTCTACGTCGATCAGGTCTATCATGCCCGCCCTGCAACGGCGGCCTTCGACCTCACCGACCTCGATCAGGTCGAGGTGCTGCGCGGGCCGCAAGGCACCGTGTTCGGCAAGAACACCACAGCGGGCGCGATCAATATCACCACCAGGAAGCCCAGCGCCACCTTCGGTGCTGAAGGCGAGGTTTCGCTGGGGCAGCAAGGATTCGTCCAGGCCAAGGGATCGGTGACCGGACCAATCGCGGGCGACGTACTGGCCTTCCGCCTGTCCGGCGCATTGACGCGGCGTGACGGGGTGATCCGCAACGTCCGCACCGGCCAGTGGCTGAACAATGTTCACAACGATACGCTGCGCGGGCAACTGCTGTTCATGCCCTCTGCGGATTTCAGCCTGCGGGTGATCGGTGACTGGACCAGCTTCAGGAACACCTGCTGCACTCAAGTCTACGTGCGGGTCGCGCCGACGCTCAAGCCCGTCGCGCAGCAATATCCGGCGCTTGCAGCGGGTGCGATCCCCGGTGGCTACACTCCGCCGAGCCTAAACCCGTTCGATCGGGTGACCGACATCGATGCAGATCTCGGCGTCGATACCAATGAAGGCGGGGTATCGGCGATTGCCGACTGGAAGCTGGGTTCGGCGACGATCACCTCGGTCAGCGCCTGGCGCTTCTGGAACTGGGATGCGGCGAACGACCGCGATTACACCGGCCTGCCGATCCAGCTGACCCAGCATATTCCCTCGCGGCAGGACCAGTTCAGCCAGGAGCTGAGGATCGCCTCGAACGCGCCGGGTCCGGTCGAGTATGTGGCCGGGCTCTACTATTTCCACCAGAAGATCGTCGGCCACCCGATCTCGATCTACGGCCCGCTTGCGACCTATTGGCTCCTTTCCGCCTCGGCGAGCCGCACCTCCACGCTGCTCAACGGCTACCAGTCCACCGGCACCACCGATTTCCGCACCGACAGCTACGCAGTTTTCGGCGAGGTCACCTGGCACATGACGCCGCGCCTCGCGCTGACCGGCGGCATCCGCTACACCTACGAGAACAAGGACGGAGCCTACGATCTCACCACCTTTGGCGGGCAGGCGACCACTGCCGGTTCGGCGCTGTTCAATGACCAGCAATCGATCCTTCGCGCGCAGAGTTACACCGGGCATATCGGCGACGGCAGCGCTTCGGGCCGGGCCAACCTGTCATGGCAGATGACCGACACTGTCATGGCCTATGCAAGTTACGCGCGCGGGCAGAAGTCGGGCGGCATCAACATGTCGGGACTGCCGGTTTATCCCGCCGGGGTGGCGGGCCACGCTTCGGGCGATCCGATCCTTTCGACCGTGGTGGTCCGGCCCGAGCAGAACACCACCTGGGAAGGCGGGATCAAGACCAGCTTCCTGGACCGGGCCGTTACCGTCAATTTCGATGCATATTACACCCGGGTTCGCGATTTTCAGGCGAACGTCGTCGATAACGCGGCAGTTATCGCGCTTCGAAGCTATCTTGCCAACATCCCGCTGGTCACGGTCAAGGGCGTCGAGTTCGACGCCGCGGCGCGGATCGGCAGCCGCTTCACCCTGCGCGCTTCGGGCTCCCATGCTGATGGCCGCTACGCCAGCTACCCCGCCGGACCCTGCCCGATAGAGCTGACTGGCTCAGCGACAGCCCAATGCAACCTTACTGGCAAAGGACTACCCGGCTTGCCCAAGTGGTCGGGATCGATCGGGGGCGAATACACCATCCCGGTTGAGGCGAACGAGCTGCTCATTCGCGCAGATGTTTTCGCACGGACGAGCGTGTTCGGCGATGCGACCGATTCCGCATACACCGTCATTCCGGGCTATACCGTGGTCAATGCCAGCATCGGCTTTCGCGCTGCAAAGGGCTGGGAGATCGCCGTCTTCGCGCGCAATCTGTTGGGCCGGGACTACCTGCAGAACGTGACAGTTCAGGCGGGCAACAGCGGCCTCATCGTCGGCACGCCAAGCGATACAAGGATGTTTGGGGCGACAGCAAGAGCGAAGTTCTAGGCGGACCGATGGCGGGCAGTTTTGGATGTTGAAGGCAAGTTCATCAGCGCTTCGCGCTGGCAGAGCGTGAGGGGGTGCGGAGCTCATGCGGAGGCTCCAATTGTTCCTGGCACATGATTGAAAAACCAGTCCGTTCGGGGTAATCATGGTCAGGGCGAGGAGACCCTCGATGGACCATGATCGCTACGGATTTGATGGGAGGCCGATTTACCCTCGGCCCGGCCACTTTGATCACGTAACGGGACTTCAACTCCCGACCTTTCGTGGCAAATCTGGCAGCCTGGGCCGTGGCCCCACTATCTTCCTCGTGATCCTGATGATCGCCGTAGGATCTGCACTTGCTATTGCGTCGGGTCTGTTTGGCTAACAGCTAGGTCCGGCGTTTCGCAACGTGGAGGTGATCCCTGGCAGGATCGTCCGGGAACCGCTCGAAGTCGACAGCGTAAGCGCTTCCGAGCCTACCCTGGACCTTGGCGGCCCATTGCTCGCCCTGCTCGTTCGAAATGTTGTTGCCGCGAAAATCGAGCGCGCGATCGTCGTAATGGGCCGACCCGGCCTTGTGCTGGGTGCTGTCATTGCCCGAGGTCACCATTGGCGTGGGCAGGCCAAGGGACCGCGCTTCTTCGGCCACAACGCCCATCGCCAGCACCAGAGCGCCGTCCATGTGACCGAGACGCGCGCCGGGTTTGACCTTGATGCCAAGATCCTTGGCGAGCGCCGCACCGTCAACCGGTCCATCGGGAGCCGCCAAGAGCGTTCCCCCTTCGAGCGGCGAAGGCACAAGCGCGGGGGCAACCGGCCCCGACGGCAGGCGCGCAGTGCCTGGCATGCCGAGGTCTCCGTTCGAGCCCAGCGCCCCTGCCCCAGCAATCCCCGCGACGTCGCTGAGCTCATTAATGCGGTGGGCGCGAAGATCGCCCATCAGGTCGTCCATGATAAAAGCAATGGCCTGATCGCGGCGCGAGACGTCGCGGTAGTCGAGCCGCGGGTTGGACAAGTCCGGCAGGTGCCATTCGGGATGCTCGCGCTGGAGCGTCTCGTAACGGTCCTGGATGAGGTTCGACATGTCGCTCGAGATCTGGAAGCCATGGGTCTCGGCGTAGCTGGCCTCGGACATCATTCGGCTGCCGATCTCGCGGTAGCGTGCTGCAGCCGCCCTCCGTTCCTCGGCTTCCGACGTGCGCCAGTCTGTTCCGTCCGTGCTGGTGCGCGAGCGCGAGTGGTCGGCGTAATCGGAGCTTTGGTTGTAGGTGCCCGACGACTGGACATTGCCGCTCGAGCCGCTGACAACCACGCGGTTGCTGGTCTCGTCCGACTTGTCCGTCCCCCGAGTGCTCTGGTTCGTTGCCGATCGCTCGGTTCCGGCAGTTGCGCCGTCGCCGCTTTCTCGCCTGCCCGAAAAGCCCCCAGACAGAGACGCTGAAACTCCACTTCCAGCTTCGGATTCGAGTGGCGTGCCTACTGTACCCGTGCCGGTAAGTGACAGGCTTGTGCCGAACGTGCGCCGATCGAAGTTGTTCGACGAGCGATTGTTCCCCTCGCGCAGGATCAGGTCGTTGTTGGTGACCTCGCGGGTCGAGCTGCCCGAGGCTCCCTCGACCACCACGTTGCCCCCGACATTGTGCGTGTCCGAGGCGCGAGAGCCGTTCTCGCGGCGCGACCCCGATACGTCGCTGGTCGCGGTGACCGCGCTACCGAACCGGCCCTTCGAACTGGTCCAGCTGGTCGAGGTGCCGTTCTCGATTTTGTCGGCCTCGTTCATGTACCACTGGCCCTGCGAGCGCAGGTCCGAGGCGTAGCCGCGCGTCATGGTCGGCTTGAACGGCAGCTGCGATATCGCGCCATTGGTGTCGATCACCGTGTGGCCTGAGCCATATTCGTTGAACATGCGGCCGTCGGCTTCGCGGAAGCCCGAGTGCGCGCTGCCGGCGAGCAGGTTCGGCGCCGTGTTCCACTGCGACATCTGCCGATTGTCGGCATTGAGATTGCCGTAGCTGACATCGCCATAGGCATAGTTTCCGGTGGTCCGCTCGAGCGCCGCGGCGTCCGAACCGGCCTGGACCGGCGCGAGCATCGAGCCGAGGTTGTTTGCCACCGACATGGTACCGCGCATCACCATCAGTGCCAGCACTGGCACCGACATCATCAGGAATCCCGCCATGGTGGCGACGTCCTGGTTGACCGCATCGATCCCCGCCCAATTGGCGAGGTTCACGCTCCCGGCGGCGAGCGCGTTGGTCTGGCTCGCAAGCCGATCCATGATGAACGAGTGGATGAGGACGTAGATCGGTCCCCAGGCCGAGAGGTAGAAGAAGCCCGAGAAGTAGCCTTTGAGCGTCGCGATCCCGGTGCGCGGGAACAGCAGCAGCGGGAAGACGATCGGGAACAGCGCGTAGAACACCACGGTCAGCACGACGCCGAGCACCGGGATCCAGATCAGCCCTTGCTCAGCCGCGGTCGTCATCGCGTTGCGGGTCTGGGTGTCCGCGCGCTGGAGCGCGAAGGAATCCGCGTCGGCATTGCCGAAATCGAGCTGAGCGGCCTCGAAGGCATCGACCATGCTCTTCTGCTTGAAGAACTGGTTCCGGGTCATGGCCGTGCCGGTCAGGAGCTGCGAGACCACCGGTACATCGGCGGCGA
>CANJKQ010000104.1 GCA_947474905.1 Pseudomonadota bacterium
CCGGTGTCGATCAAGGCGCGCGGCGCGGACATTCACCATTGGGGCAGGGGCGCAACCGGTGCGCAAGTGGCGGCGGCGGGACGGCAGGCCGATGGCCTGCTCTGCGTATCGCACGCGCTAAAGGCCGATATGGTGGCGCTGGGGATGCCGTCGGACAGGATCAGGGTCCATCATACCGGCGTCGATCTCGATCGCTTCGCCCCGCTGGATCGCGCGGTCGCCAAAGCCGCATTGGGCGTGGGCGGACCCCTCATCGTGTCGGTTGGCGCGCTCATTCCGCGTAAGGGGCATGATGTCGTCATTGACGCCGTTGCCACGCTGCCGGGCGTGTCGCTGCTGATCGCGGGCGAGGGGCCGGAGCGGCCGGCGCTGGCCCGCCAGATTGCGCGCAGCGGCGCCGGCGACCGTATCCGGCTGCTGGGCAGCGTGCCGCACGCGGATTTGCCTGCCCTGATCGGCGCGGCAGACGTCATGGCGCTGGCGTCGTCATCGGAAGGGCTGGCCAATGCCTGGGTTGAGGCGCTGGCGTGCGGCACGCCCATCGTCATCACGCCCGCAGGCGGCGCGGGCGAAGTGGTCACGGACCCCGCTTATGGTCGGGTGGTTGATCGCACCCCGGCTGCCTTCGCCACTGCCATCGGCGCGCTGCTCGCGGCCCCGCCCGCGCCAGCCGCCGTCCGCAAGGGCGCGGAGCCCTTTACCTGGGCCGCCAACACGGCGGCGCTATACGCGCATCTGGCGCGGCTGGCGGCGTAACCGCAACCACAACCGTCAATGTTGTGGGTGGCGCTTGATCCAGGCTTCGGCCTGGCTGTTCGACAATTCGACCAGGTTGCCCATCACCACGGGCATGTCGATGAGATGCAGGCCCCAATCTTTCAGGATGGTATTGCCGACCACCACGTCACCCGCAATCGTGTCGGTGCGCGGATCGGCAGGGTCGGCATTTACCGTCACCGCCAGATAGCGGAACCTGCCGCTCGCGGCGCATTCGGCTGAAAGCAGGCCGGGGGCCTTGACGAACGGCGTGGTGACGGGCGCGGCATCGCGCGTCCATGGCGCCTGCCGCGCGCTGGCGAGACCGGCGCCATAGGTGCCCAGATAATTGTCGGTCACGGCCTTGCCGCCGCCGAGCGCCGCTGCGTTGACGCAGGCCGCGACCATGCCATTGCCTGGCACCGCGCCAAAACGGCTGTTTTCGGGCGGGGGCGCATCGGCGCGAAACGTCACATAGCTGACCAGGCAGCCGGTCTGCCTGGCGGCATGGCACAGGGGAATAGCTTTCAGGTCGCCGCCGACATCCTTGCCTTCAGGCACCGCGACATTGGTGCCGGGCAGATAGGCCGCGATCAGCCGGTCGGCGATCGGCTTGCCATCCACTTCCTGCTGCAACAGCGCCTTCAAGACGCCCGAACCCTGGCTGTGCCCGATCAGCACAACGCCGCGCCCATGATTGTCATGCGCCAGATAATAATCCCACGCGGCTTTCACGTCGCCATAGGCCATGGCGCGATCGGGCGTGGTCGGCTTGCCCGCCAGCACATCGCGCAGCGCGGTTAGCGTCACCTGGCGATAAAGCGGCGCGTAAACCCGGCAATGCTTGGTAAAGCGGGCTGCCTGGAATGCCGCCACGGTGGTTTCGGCGGCTGTTTCGCGACCGCTGGCGTTGGGGGTCGGTTCAAGCGACACGGTGGGATAGACATAGAAGCAGTCGAACTTGGGCGCGGGATCGGCCTTGAAAGGCTCGATGCGGCGGCTGCCATCGGCGTTGACGATCGTCGCGCTTTGGTCGGCGGTGCAGGCGTCGGCGCGGCCGGGAAGGCACAGCCAAGCGCTTGGGCGGGCATAATCGGGGGCGGGATTGGTCGCGGTTTCCGCGCCCGCCGGGGCGACAACGACAAGCGAGCCGACGATCATCGTCAGCGCGGCAACCAGTTTCATTCTTTATCCTCCCAAGCCTGTTTTGGTTTTGGCCCAGCTTAGTCGCGCCTGTCGGCGCCGTCGAGGCCGGGCTGGATCGGGTAAAATGCCCCGGCGATCCAGCGGCCTTCGCCGCGCAGCACACCCCAGGCGCGCGCTGCGGCGCGACTGTCCATCGCTTCGATGCCGATGCCGCGCGCGGCTAAGGCAGAGGCGAGCGCGGGCGGGGGGCGGATCAGCGTAGCACCGGTGCCGATCAGCAGAAACTCGGGGGCAGGCTCCAGCGCCAGCAACGGGGCCAGCGCGGCTTCGTCGAGCGCCTCGATCGGCGGCGGCGCCCAGCCATCGGCGCGCTTGGGCGTGATCAGCAGCGCGCGGTAAACGCCCTCATCCACCCGGAACCCGCCCTGCGCGAAGCCACTGATGACGGGGCCGCTCGCTGTCTGTTCGCGTGTCAGTCGCATCGGTCCTCAGTCCCGCTAACCAGCTACCCCGTCATTGCGAGGCGCGCAGCGACGAAGCAATCCATTGTGCCGCTAATCCAGGCCTGGATTGCTTCCCCCGGCAAGCCGGGGTCGCAATGACGAAGCCGGGTTTCAGCCTTGGTCTCTCGGTCCCACCCGCTCGGCATTGGCAAGGCCACCCGGCCGTTCCGCTTTGGGTTCGGCGCGCAGGCCCAAGGTGATGAGCAGCGATGATGACACATAGATCGACGAATAGGTGCCGACGATCACGCCCAAGGTCATCGCCCAGGTAAAGCCGCGCAGCACCTGCCCGCCAAAGATCAGCAGCGCGACCAGCGCCAGGATGATCGTCAGCGATGTCATCACCGTGCGCGGCAGCGTTTCGTTGACGCTCAAGTTGATGATCTCGCGCATCTCCATCTTGCGGTATCGGCGCATATTCTCGCGAATACGGTCGTCGATGACGATCTTGTCGTTGATCGAATAGCCGATGATGGTCAGCACTGCCGCAACGATGTTGAGGTCGAATTCCAGCCCGGTGATCGCGAAAAAGCCGAGCGTCATCAGCACGTCGTGAACAATCGCGACCACGGTCGAGACGCCGAACTGCCATTCGAAGCGAAAGATCGCGAACAGGCCGATGCCGAGCACTGCCAGCATCACCGCGGCCGCGCCTTTCCAGATCAGCTCGTTGGAAACCTTGCCCGACACCGCATCCTGCTTGGAGAATTTGGCGGTGGGGAATTCGGCATTGATGGCGGTTTGCACCTTCTTCACCACCGCGTCGGTCGCGCCCTTGTCCTCGCTTTTGGGCGGGGGCAGGCGGATCGAGACCGTGTTGGGGTCGCCGAACTGCTGCAGCCGCGCCTCGCCGACGCCGAGCCGATCGACCACGCTGCGCAATTTGTCGAGCGGCGGCGGGCTGGTGAATTTCTCCTCGATCATCAACCCGCCGACAAAATCGACGCCCAGGTTGAGGCGATAGACGAACACGCACGCGAGCGCCGCGATGGTGAGCAAGGTCGTCAGCCCGAACGCCCAATAGCGCAAGCGGACGAAATCGATATTGGTGTTGTCGGGGACGAGTTTCAGCAGGCGCATGGACTTACCTCGTCATGCCAGCGAAAGCCGGCATCGCGTGATGGCAAAGCGACCCCAGCGTGCGCTGGGCTGACGCGGGGGTGGGAAGAAGGTGCATCATATCACCAGATCCGTCGGCCGCTTGGCGCGGATCCACAAAGCAACGAGCATACGCGTAAAGGTCACCGCCGTGAACACGCTGGTCGCGATGCCGATCAGCAGCACCACCGCAAAGCCTTTTACCGGTCCCGATCCCAGCATCAGCATGATGAGCGCGGCGATGCCGTGCGTCACGTTGGCTTCGAAAATCGTGCGGCTCGCTTCCTTATAGCCCAGTTCGACCGACTGGACGACATTGCGCCCGCGCCGCCGCTCTTCACGGATGCGTTCGTTGATCAAAACGTTGGCGTCCACCGCCGTGCCGATCGTCAGCACGAAACCGGCGATGCCGGGCAAGGTCAGCGTGCCGTTGATCAGCGCCAGCACACCCATGATCACCACCACGTTGATGATCACCGCATAGTCGGCATAGAAGCCGAAGCGGCCATAGGTCGCGATCATGAAGAGCACGACAAGCACCACGGCGATGATCGACGCACGAATGCCGGCATGGATCGAATCGGCGCCCAGGTCCGGCCCGACGGTCCGCTCCTCAACGACCTTGAGTGCCACCGGCAGCTTGCCCGAGCGTAGCGCGATGGCGAGCTCGTTTGCCGACTGGGCGGTAAAGCTGCCCTCGATATAGCCGCTGCCGCCCAGGATCGGCGTGTTGATGACAGGTGCCGAAATTACCCGGTTGTCGACGATGATCGCGAAGCGCTTGCCGGTATTTTCCTCGGTCACCTTGGCGAAGCGCTTGCCGCCTTCGGCATCGAAGGTGAAATCGACGATTGGGCGATTGGTCTGCGGCTCGAACGCTTGTTTCGCGTCGATCAGCTGTTCGCCCGCGACAATCACTTGGCGCTTCACCGCGATGACGCCGCCGCCCTCCTGATAGGGCAGCACCTGGCTGCCGATCGGCGCAATGCCCTTGGCGAGGTCGGCGGGGTTGGCGGTGTCGTCGACCAGCTTGAATTCCAATTTCGCGGTCTTGCCGAGCAGGTCCTTCAGGCCCTGCGGATCCTGCAGCCCCGGCACCTGCACGACGATGCGGTTGCTGCCCTGGCGGATGATCGTCGGCTCCTTGGTGCCGAGCGCGTCGATGCGGCGGCGGACGACTTCGGTCGCGTCCCCCATGGCGCGCTCGATCGCCTGGTTGATCCCCGCGCTGGTCGGCGTCAGCACGAAGCGCTGGCCATCGACCACCTGAATGTCCCAGTCGCGCTGCCCGGTCAGCCCGGCGCCCTGGGTCAGCGGCAACAGCCGCTCGCGCGCTGCATCGACCTTGGTCGCGTCGCGCAGCAGGAACGTCAGGCGGCCATTGGCCGTCGAAATCTCGCCAATGTCGATCGCCGGGTTGCCGCGCCGCATTTCGGTCGCGACTTCATCGCGCTTGGTTTCGAGCCGCGAATTGACGAGGTCGTTCACGTCCGCCTCAAGCAGCAGGTAACTGCCGCCGGCAAGGTCAAGCCCCAGGTTGATGCGCGGGTGGGGGATGCTGCCCCATTGATCGGTCAAGCGTTCGGGCAAAAAGCTCGGCACCGCGAGCAGCATCAGCGCCGCCAGGAAACCGACGATCGACAGGACTTTCCAGCGCGGGAAATCGAGCATGGCGGTCAGTCGTTCGCGGGCTTGGCGCCGCCCAGCGGGGTGATGCCCGCCAGCGTCGATTTGACCACGCGCACCTTCACGCCGCTCGCGATTTCCACCTCGACCACGGCGTCCTCGACCTTGGTGACCTTGCCGATCACACCACCGGCGGTCG
>CANJKQ010000105.1 GCA_947474905.1 Pseudomonadota bacterium
ACTGACGGCGTGCGCCTCAGCATCTCCGGCCCCGATCTCCCCCTACCCGCTTCGGTTGCCGAATCGATCGGTCTGGCAATTCATGAACTCACCACCAACGCGGTCAAATATGGTGCGCTGAGGGAAAGCGGCGGCCAAGTCGACATTCATTGGGAGATTAACCTAGTTGAGCAAGGCCAGCGCCGCCTCACCCTTATATGGCGTGAACAAGGCGTGCCCGCTGTCGGCATGAAACCGGCCCATCATGGCTTTGGGAGGGAACTGATCGAGCGGGCATTGCCTTATCGCCTTGGTGCAGAAACCCAGCTGGAATTCAGGGGTGGCGGCGTGCGGTGCTCTATCTCGCTGCTGCTCCCCGACGATGGCCAGGTTGCGCAAATTGAATGGGGCCGATGATGACTCAATCAGTCCGGCTTGCCGGAAAACGCGTGCTGATCGTGGAGGACGAATATTTCATCGCTGCCGATATCGGCCGGGCGCTGGCGGGGTGCGAGGCAGTGGTGCTGGGCCCGGCGGGCGATATCGATAAGGCAATGGCCTTGCTTGACGCGGGGCCGGTGGATGCCGCCGTGCTCGACGTCAATCTTGACGGCCGTCGCTCCTTTCCGATCGCGGACCGGCTGGCGGCGCGATCGGTCCCCTATCTGTTCGTGACGGGGTATGATGGCTGGGCCTTGCCCGAAAATCACCGTGGCGCGCCCCGCCTTTCCAAACCCTTTGCCATGCACGCCGTCCTGGCCGAAATCGATCGCTTGATCGCAATGCCCTGAAGGTCGCGACATGGCATTTCCTCTTTAACGATCAGCGCTGCCAGGCTCGGCCTGCTTGCGATGCTGTTCGGCCAGCACCGATGGCGGGATGACGCCGCTTGCCGCGACCTGCGCCTTGTTCATCAACCCTGAGACGATGTGGCCTGCGCCCGACTGCATTGCCTGCCAGCCATCGGCGGCAACCTTGGCCGGGTCGGCCTTTTCGCTGGCGCCGATCTTGGTGTCTTCCATGCCCGCGCGCGCGAAGAATTCGGTCTCGGTCGCGCCGGGCATCAGCGTCGTCAGCGTGACCCCCTGATGGTCCTTGATCTCGTTACGCAACGCCTCGGTAAAATTGTCGATAAACGCCTTGGTGGCATTATAGACAGCGTTGAACGGCCCGGGGATGTACCCCGCGATCGACCCCGTCACCAGCACCTTGCCTGATCCTTGCGCGACCATCTCGCTCAGCACTTTTTGAAGCAGGTAAGTCGTGCCGACGATGTTGGTGTCGATCGTCCGCCGCCAATCCTCAACGGCCTCCTCCAGAAACGCACCGCCCTGGCCGCGCCCGGCATTGGCGCAAAGCACGTCGATGCGGCGACCCTGCACCGCTGCCAGCAACCGATCGACGCCGTCGATTGTCGCCAAATCCGCCTCAACCGATTCGATGTGTGTGCCGAACTGCTCAAAATCGCGCGCGGCGGCATCGATCAACGGCTCGTCGGCGACGACGATCACGTCATAGCCATCCTTTGCCGCGCAAGTCGCCAGCTCAAAGCCGATACCCGTCGAGGCGCCGGTCACGATCGCCAAACCCTTGCTCATGATGTTGTCTCCAATTGCCGTCCGAGGCCGGGCTTGAGCACGACCTTCGTCACCTCGTTCTGATCATCCTTGAACATCTGATACGCCTGCGGCGCCTCTTCGAGGTCGAGCCGGTGCGAGATGAGGAAGGTGGTGTCGATCTTGCCCTCAAGAATCGCCTCAAGCAGCGCGGGCATGTAATGCTGTACATGCGTCTGCCCGGTCTTGAGCGTCAGGCCCTTTTCCATCAGCGCGCCGAGCGGAAATTTGTCGACATAGCCGCCATAGACGCCGGGCATGGAAACGCGGCCGCCTTTGCGGCACGACAGGATCGCCTGGCGGATGGAATGGGTGCGATCCGTGGCGAGGTACACCGCCGCCTTCAACTCATCGACGATATTGTCGAAATACAGGCCATGCGCTTCCAGCCCGACCGCGTCGATCACCGCGTCGGGACCAATGCCGCCGGTCATCAGCATCAGCGCATAGCTGACATCGACATCCTCATAATTGATCACCTCGGCGCCGAATTGCTTGGCAAGCGCCAGCCGCCCGGGATTGTGGTCAATCGCGATGACGCGTTCCGCGCCCATCAGGAACGCCGATTGCACGCTGAACAGCCCGACGGGCCCCGCGCCCCACACCGCCACGGTATCGCCGGGCTCAATCTCCGCATTTTCCGCCGCCATCCACCCCGTCGGCAGAATGTCGGACAGGAACAGCACCTTATCGTCAGGTACGCCTTCCGGGATCACGATCGGCCCGACGTCGCTGAACGGCACACGGACATATTCGGCCTGCCCGCCCGAATAGCCGCCCGTCATGTGGCTATAGCCGAACAACCCCGCCATCGGCTGGCCGTAGAGTTTTTCGGCAATATCCTGATTATCCGCCGGCAGGCCGTTGTCGCAGGCCGAATATTGGTGCTTGGTGCAGTAATAGCAGCTGCCGCAGGCGATGGTGAACGGCACCACCACGCGCTGGCCAATCTGCAGCGTCGATTCAGCGCCAATCTCCACCACCTCGCCCATGAATTCATGGCCAAGCACATCGCCTGCCTGCATCGTCGGGATATAGCCGTCGTAAAGGTGCAGATCGGACCCGCAGATCGCGGTCGAGGTCACGCGGATGATGGCGTCGCGCGGGTTGACGATGCCGGGGTCATCCACCGTATCGACGCGGACGTCGTGCTTGCCGTGCCAGGTGAGCGCGCGCATTACTGGCCTTCCTTTTCGAACATGGTGCGATTACGCGCTGCCGTGGCGACTTCGCCCGTTTCCATCAGCTGTTTGAAACGGCGCAAGTCGCGGCGGGCCTGGATCTGCGGTTCGCGCTGGAATATCTTGGCGATGATCTTGCCGATGGCACCGCCGGGCGGATCATAGGCGATCGTCGCGGTGACGACCGTGCCCCGATCACCTGCGTCATCAAACCGCACCTTGCCCGAATTGGACACGTCCGCGCCGTCATCGGACTGCCAGGAAAACCACTGACCGGGTGCTTCGTCGGTCACGGTTGCATCCCATTCGACCGTCGCCCCGGCGGGCGCCTTTACCACCCAATGCGATCGGCGCGGATCGATCACGTCGATCCTGACGACATTTTCCATGAAACGCGGCAGGTTCGCAAAGTCGCGGAAAAAATCATAAAGATCGTCGGCGCGGCGATTGATCGTCACCGACGTCGCCGACAGCGCACGCGCTGGCTTGATGTCGGTGCGCGATTCGTGCGGCGCGTCTTGCAGCGTGTCAGCCATGCCAAAACCTTTGGATTTTGCGGTCTGAACGCCCCCGGCAGACGCGTCGATCCGCCGGAAATCGGCCATTATCAATGCAAGTTAGGCGATGATCACCCGTTCCGCGCCACACCGCCGATTGCGACCGAACGCATGTAATCTCGGGCGGCGACAGCAGGCGCTAGACTGCGGCAGCAATGGAGACCTTCAAATGACCGAACATGACACCGCCTATTTCAGAATGCGCGCGCGCCGCGAAAGGCTGATGGCGGCAAGCTGCCAGGACGCAGCCCTTGCCGACATCCATCTCGATCTCGCCAATCGTTACGACGCCCGCGTCGCGGCCGCGCAAAGCTGCCATGTGCCCAAGGCGGACAACGGCCGGCCCGTCATCAGAATTTAACATCCCCGTAACAGAGCGGCGCCGCAACGCGCGGGGAAGCTCTGTCGAATGCCGCATATTCTTGTCGTAGAAGACGATCCAGGATCGGCCGATGCCATCGCCGCGATCCTGGGCGATGAGGGGATGAAAGTCGCGCGTACCGATAATGCCGCTCAGGCATTTCTGCTCGCCCGCGACACCGAATTTGATGGCATTGTGCTCGACCGGATGTTGCCGGGTGGGTTGGACGGTATTGGCCTGCTCGACATGCTGCGTGCGGCAGGCGCGACGACGCCGGTGCTGATTCTGAGCGCGCTGTCGGCGCTGGAAGACCGAGTGCGTGGGTTGCGCGCGGGCGGCGATGATTACCTCGCCAAGCCGTTCGAACCGATTGAGCTTGCCGCGCGCGTTCAAGCGCTGGTCCGCCGTGGTCGCGCCCAGACCGCGCCGTCGATCCTCGATGCAGGCCGCGTCAGGATCGATCCTCTCCAGCGCCAGGCATGGGTCGATGGCGTCGCCATCGATTTGCTGCCGCGGGAATTGCAATTGCTCGATTATCTTGCCCGCCGTCCCGACCGACCGGTGACGCGCGCGATGATTTTCGAGGACGTCTGGGGCTATCGCTATGACGCGCGCACCAATGTGATCGACGTGCATATCACCCGGCTGCGGCGCAAGATCGAACGCGCCGATACGCCGACGATCATCGAAACCTTGCGGGGGATTGGCTATGTCTATCGCGGCGCTCAGACGCTGGAGCCGTAGTTCGAGCGCGCGGTTCGCGCTGCTTTTCCTGCTGCTGTTCGGCTCGGCTTCGGCAACGCTGTTTGCCTTTGTCTATTACCGGTCGATCGCCTATTTCGACGCGCAGACCGATGAGTGGCTGGCGCGCGAAACGGGCCGGGCGCTTGACCCCGCCGTCGACCGCACATCGTTGATCAAGCGCGTTGAAACGCACAATATCCATGATCTGACGCATCAGCGCGGCTTTGCGCTTTTTGATGCCCATGGGCGACGGCTGAGCGGTGACATTCTGGCGCTGCCGCCGGGTATCACCGCTGGCGAGCCCGTTGAGCTGACTGCGCCGACAACGCGGGGACCGGCGCCGTTGCGGCTGATGATCCGGGTGATCGACAATGGCGATCGCTTCGTCGCAACGCAGGATTTGCGCCAGACCCAGGCTTACGCGGCGGAATTGATGCACGCGATTTACTGGACCGCAGCGCTCGTTTTGCTGACCGGGCTGGTCGGGACGCTGGCGCTGGCTGCGGCGCAGGACCGCCGGTTGCGCGACCTGACGATGGGGCTGCACCAGATCATGTCGGGCAAGCTTGAGGCGCGATTGCCAGTGTCGGCACGGCGCGACGAGATTGACGACCTGACACGCGAAGTGAACCGCACGCTTGATGAGATCCAGCGGCTGATGATCGCGGTCAAATCCGCCGGCGACAACATTGCGCACGACATGCGCACGCCGCTGACGCGCCTGCTCGCCAACCTTCACCGCGCCAATGCACCCGATACCTCCGCGCCGCAAATGGCCGCCGCGATTGGCGAGGCGGTCGACGAGGTGCAGGAAATGATCTC
>CANJKQ010000106.1 GCA_947474905.1 Pseudomonadota bacterium
AAGCGGGCTCGTTCCGATATCGCCATACACCACCCCCAATGCTGCGAATGCCAGCGCCGCCTGGCCGGTTTGTCGTCCCTCGCCTTTCAAGATGCGTCTCCGTAGCTCGACTCACCCTGGCCGTTCTAAGCCATGGGCATCCCATTGCCGAGGGCAACACTCGCGCCATCGAAAGGCAACGCGAGGCAAAGCGATGTCCTCAAGTTGGCGCGCTAATGGCCTCCAAACCTGCCAGCACAAGGCCCACCCGACCTTGTTCGACCTCCCATGTCGCTCGCTGCGCCTTGATCTTCAGCGGCAAATGTCTGGCACATCGTCACGTTGAATGGATTTAGTGGCCAGAGCGACTGCCGAGGAAGTAGAAGCCTGTACGTTGCTTTCGAACGCCTAGTTTATCGCCAACTACTAACAGCCCTTGAAAGCGAAATTCGCCAGCGTTGATAAACTTAGTCGCGATGGTCATGCTGATGTTGTTGCGGGTGCGGCGGACGGCGCGCTTCGGCATGCTGTTCCGGGCGCGGTTGCGGGCGGGGCGGCGCCGGGGGCCGAGATGGGGCATGATCGACTGGCGGGTGATGGTCCATCTGTCCCATGGTAACGACTGGCCGCGAGGCATCGCGCAGTGCCTCGCCATAGCGCGCCGGCATCGGGTCGGGACGGTCATGGCGAAGCGCGGGCGGACGATCAGTTGGCAGTGGCACTGAGTCAGCATTTACCCGGCCATTTACCTCGGCGCGGAGCGCCAAGGGGCGGCCTGGCGGTGGTGCCGTAAAGGGCTTGGGTCCGACATTCGCAGATCCCCTTCCCGCTCCGTCGGGACGCGCCCGACCGACGACGGCGTTACCGCCTATCGCCGGCGATAGGCTCGATGCCGGCTTGGCCGTGCCGACGGCGGGTCGCGCGATAATCGGTCCCCCCGCTGCCTCCGCCCTGATCACTCCGGCCCCGGTCAATCGTGCGGGTGCAATGGTCGCAGCGACCGGCGGTACGCCGTGATTGGCGGCGGCGAACATTTGCCGGTTACCGCGCGCTGTCTCGAAATGGCGTTGCTGCTCACTGGACGGCGCCAAATGCGGCTCGCGCGCCGCTGCGAGCAGGGCCGGTGTCGGCTGCGCCTGCACGCCGCCCGGTCCGCCATTGAAGCTTACATTGTTGACCGTCGTGCGGTTCACGATCACCGTCTTGTTATAGACGTTGGTGATGCGAACATTGGTGATGTTGGTCACCGCGCGGTTGTAGACATAATGCGGACCGCGCCAAAACCCACCTTCATAGCCAAGGCCGGTGTAGCCAAAGCCGTAAACGATGCCGCCATACCAGCCGATATGCGGGCCCCAATATCCGGTATGAAACACGTAGGCGCCGTTGCTCCAGCCCCACCATGGCGGGGTCCAGACATAGCCAGGTCGCGGCGCCAGCACCCAGGTCCCCGGCACCCAGAAATAATCATCGGCTAGATCATCCCACGCCCAGTAACCGGGTAGCCAGATATAATCGGGTCCTGGCAAAGCCGGTTGCACGTAGACGGGCAAGGGCGGCGGCGAGACGCGCACCGAAACATTGACGAACACCTGCGCCCGAGCCGGGGCGCCTTCCAGCGGAAGTGCCGAAGCTGCGAGCAGGATCATGACGCCAAAACCACCGGCGAGCCATATAGCCTCCGACGTATCGATATGCTGTTGCCAATGGAGGAATAAAACACCAGCCGTCATGAACGCCGGATGACGCTCCCGTATCGATCCCGTTCAGGACATTGAAACTGCTGGTTTACGCAAGGTAGCTCTCACGGTAAGCGACGAGGGGAAAGGTTTCGGGTAAACGAGCCTAAAAGGCAAAATGGGCCCCATGGTCCCTCCCGCAGGTCGACCTTCGATCGACGTGTAGAACGTTTTGCCGAAGAAGAACGGTAACCCAAAATCGAAGCTATCGGCGAAGAGAGGAGGTGGTTTGACCAATGTGGGGTTCACGCCGAGCCCGGGCGCGGCATTAGCGGTCCCCATCACATTGAGTGGACTATACAGGGTAAAAGCCGCGCTCCCGGTCACCCCATTGGTGGCCGTCAGGACCGGGGTCAGCTGCATTGGATTCGCCGGGCAATAGAAGGCCTGGAAATTCGATGCGCTACAGGCAGTTAGGATTGTGTCGATGAAATAATATTCATCGCTTCCGCTATCCAAAAAGCTCTGAGTAAGCTGTTTGCCGCCGTAGGTCGCCGTCAAAACGCCTGGCCCAAGCCTGCTCGATGACGTCGTGACCGGAAGGATTGTCGTCGCGGTCAAGCTGTTATCGGCTTGCGTGCCGATCCCAAACGTCACTGTCCCCGAGACACTGGTTGCGCCGCGTTGCGGTACGGCAGGCAGCGCGATGATTGTTCCATTATTATCGGTTGCGAACGCGGCAACAGGGTTCGGCAGTTGCTGGAAGGGCGCAGCTGCAGACGACGCGCGCGCAATGACAGTGCTGCAGCCGCTGGACGGGCAATCATCGTAAATTGCAGCCGCCGATCCCCCAGGCGTCGTGCAAAGGCTCCCGCAATCGGCCGTCGTGGTGCCGACGCCGATAATGCCATTGGCGCCAAAATCCTGGACAGAAACGAAGGAGGTACCGCCGCCGGATGAGCAGGTCGATGGAACGCTGGCAAAGCTCCTGGTGTCGCCGATAACCTGGACAGGCATGGCCGACACGGTTTGCCCGGCGATGCCGAAGTCGACCGTCCGTACCGACCCAAAGGCATAGGAATTGACGAACTGCTAGCACTCGCCGACCGGATTGTTTTGTGGATCGGCTTCGCTCGGCAACGCCGCCAGCAACGAAGAGTTCAGAGCCCCTGCCACCAGCCGAACGCCGACCGAGCCTGTGTCGAGCATAATATGGTCGATGGTCTGGCAATTAGTCGTGGAGCCGGGGGCGCAAACCGTAATGGTCGCATAAGGGACGTTGAAGGCGGTATAGGCATTCGCTCCGGTGTTGAGCGCGGCCGCTCCGGCATCGATCGTCACGGTTGCTACGTTAGCAGTGGCGACGGGCGTGGGTGTAGGCGTTGGTGTCGGTGTCGGCGTTGCCATCGAAACCGGCGACGTGCCGCCACCGCCGCCACCGCACGCGGTGAGGATGAGCGGGGCAAGGAACAGGGCCAGCGCCCGCGCAACTCTCACTAGGCAATGACCAGGTCATTGGGGGAAAAGTTCGGTGGCGCCAACGACGGAATGAACGCGACGCCGCGGAAAAACCCCATATGGCCCGCAGTTTGAACCACCAGATCGGGCTTATCAACCTCAGCGGGGCGGCGAAGGCCGCGAAGCCGGCGCGGGGTGCTGGTCAGCGAGTCTTGATAGGCCGCAAAATGGGTGCCGAGCAGCGAGCGCAGGTCGGGCTTGCCAGGACCTGCCCAAACAACCGCGAAAACGTGGCCTTGCGCGTTAGTCAATTCATGAACTTGGCCGCCATTGGAACGGACCATGATGTGTCGTGAATAGCCTCCCTGCGCTGTCGTCGTGAGGCTTGCCTGCATGCGTGCGCGATCTGGAGCAACGCTCGTCAAACCGCCGCCCAGCTCGGCTTGGGCAACCGAAGGGTAGGCAGCAGCTGGGAATGCCAGCAATGCAAACGTCGATGCGAAACGACGGTTCAAGGCACCGATACTCTCCAACACGTGCCGGACCGGCATGATCCTACGCCCATACCGCTGCCGCAAGACCATAAAACCGCAATGTTGATCGTCAAGAACGATTGGGTGCCAAGAACGAGAGGACTCCTCCCCTCTCTCATACACCTACGCTAGCAGCTATGCGCCGTAAAGACGGTCGTTACGGTCCGCCGGTCGATCGCCTGAAAGCGGACGGCGTTGCCGATCGCCTTGGGCGACCGGTTCTGGCACGAGGTCGTTTCCGTCTCGCCACTTCGATGGCCGCTGTTAGCGAGCAGACATTTCAAGCATACTCGCATGAACGGTCGTTCGGCCTGCCTGTTCAGCCAAAAGACTGCCAAGGGGCGAACGCGCCTTCTTGTTCGGTCCGACCCAGCCGCCAAAGCCCCTTGCTGTGGCTCGCCACGAAAATGCTGCTACCCGTGCCTTGATGTCTCTGTCGGCAGCTGCCCAGCGGCGGTTGCCAAAATTGCGCTGGCGCAGGCCGCGATCATCCCTTCCCGCACTCCTTCGTCGCTAACCGAACGCGCCAGCATGACTCCGCCGGCCCATAGGGCGAGGATCGTCCAGGCGCGATCGAGGCGAGCAGCGCCATCCGCGCCGGGCAGGCCGTCGGCGACAGCATGCGCCACGCTCTGTAATTCGCGCTCGAACCCGGCGCGTGTTGCTTCGGACGCGCGCACCATTTCCGGTGCGAAGCTCGGCAGGGCGCAGGCGTTCTCGGCGCATCCGATCTTGCCCGCGCTGAAATAGAAGCGGGTGAAGGCGGCCAGCCACTCCACGCCATATTCGGCGCGGTAGCGCTCGATTCCCTCGCGCAGTTCCAC
Source organism: Pseudomonadota bacterium (assembly GCA_947474905.1). The sequence continues at coordinate 4,474 of CANJKQ010000106.1, forward strand.
CAGCCCCTGAATCGCGACCTCGCGAAAGGCGTCCGCCTTCGAGTCGAAGTGGCCATAAAAGGCCCCGTTGGTGACCCCGGCCGCCTTGGCGAGGCCGTCAATGCCCAATCCGTCATACCCCTCGGCCCGGAAGCGGCGCGCGGCGGCGTCCAGAATCTTTTTCCGTGTCAGCTGCCTATGGTCGGCGGAATAGCGCATCTGTCACCTTCGAAAGTTTTAATACACCGATCGCTCTCTTTTTCGCTTGCATAGAGAGTGGGTGCTCTATATGAAAGAGAGCAACCGCGATCTAATGTGCCGCCGCCGCGGTTGCAAGCGAGAACACAGACGATGAACACGAAAACCGACACGCCGTTTGCCAATGCGGCGATCGCCTATGCGATGATCCGCGTCGGCGATCTCGATGCTTCGATCGATTTCTATACCCGCGTGCTCGGCATGACGCTGATGCACCGCGAGGAATTTCCCGCCGGACGTTTCACGCTCGCTTTCCTCGGGTACGCGTTGCCCGGTGTCGCGAGCCCGGTGACGATCGAGCTGACCTATAATTGGGGCCGCAGCGAAGCCTATACCCACGGCACTGGCTTCGGCCACATCGCGCTGCGCGTGACCGACATCTACGCCGCCACCGCTGCGGCCGAGGCAGCGGGTGCCACGGTCGTCCGCCCTGCCGGGCCGATGAAGGCAGGAACCGAAGTCATCGCGTTCCTGACCGATCCGGACGGCTACCGCATCGAGCTGGTCGCCGGTCACTGATCCCGCTTGCCCGCGCCTAC
>CANJKQ010000107.1 GCA_947474905.1 Pseudomonadota bacterium
GCCTTCCTCCATGGTCGGCGACAGCGCGGGCATTTTGATCTCGATCGGCATGGAGGCTTTCGTCCTTCGAGTCCTGGGGAAAGGATCGCTCTTCCTTTGCGCTGCCCGCTCGCCCGGTCAAGAGCAGCGGCGCGCTAACCCCTTGCGCATTGGTATGCGTGGCGCCACCTGTGGGGGGCATAAAACCGGGGAAAGGCGAAAAACCGATGCGCGTCTATCTGGTGGTGATGGACGAAACGCCCGAAGCCGAAGTGGCGTTGCGCTTTGCCGCGCGGCGCGCGGTGAAAACCGGCGGCGGCGTGGAAATCCTCACCCTTCTGCCCACCGCCGATTTCGTGCCCTGGGGCGGCGTGCAGGCGACGATGGAGGAAGAAGCGCGCCAGCGTGCCGAGGGGCTGTGCGCTGCGGCCGCCGGCACGCTGATCGCCGAATCGGGGCTGAAGCCCACCATCACCGTGCTGGAAGGCGATCCGCGCAAGGCGATCCGCGATGTCGTTGCGCGCAATCCCGACATTGCCGCGCTGGTGCTGGCGGCGGCGGCCAGCGGCGTGCCGGGGCCATTGATCAGCCACTTCGCCAATGACGCAAGCGGACTCGGCATCCCGCTGATGATCGTGCCCGGCGGGCTGACGACCGAGGCGATTGATCGGTTGAGTTAACACGCAGCGCAGGATGCTGCCATTCCTCTGTCGTGGAGGGAGAGGATAGCGAAGCTTGCCGCGCATGCGGCTAGCGGAGCTTGGTGAGGGGGACTCCCACCGTCGAGAGCGCAGGACTTACCCCTCACCCAGCTCCGACTAAGCCTTTGCTCACGCAAAGACTAAGTCTGCGCAACCCTCTCCCCTGCAAGCAGGGGCGAGGGCTTGTAAGCGTCGATCCACGATACAATCACTTGAGCCATGGCGCCGCCATGTTACATAGCGCCATGCGATCGATCGCCATCATCCTGCTTGCTTGCGTCGCTGTCCCCGCTCCCGCGACGTCGCCGCCGCCATGGGCCAGCTTCGGTCGAGCCGGCGCGCTGAACCATGTCGCTGAACAAGTCCAGATCGACAGTGACGGGCGGGATGGCGACGTGCCGCACTACCGCCTGCACTACACCCGCACCACATTGCGCGAGAGCACCGTTGCCACCGCGGACAGCCAGTCATGCAGCGCCATACGTCCGCTGATCGGCTCGATGCGCAGCATCGCCATGCCGCATCCCGCACCCTTTGGCTTCGACGACGACCAGCGCCCGATCGTCCTCGACGGCGCGGGCTACACGCTCACCGCGCCGTCGACCGACCCAAATGGCACGTTGACCATCACTTCCAATGTCGGTTCGCCGCTCGCTAAGTGGGTGGATGCTGCGCTGGCAACGTTGAAGCCGTGCTGGCACGACGTTTCCGTCACCCCCGCACCCGCTCACTAATCGCGGGCTTGATGCCGCGCCAACATCGCGTCACGATGCGGCCATGCGCATTCCCTGTTCCAGCCTAGCCCTCACCCTCGCGGTCCTAGCAAGCCCGGCAGTTGCCCAGCAGACGCCGAAACCCGCTCCAAAGCCCGATCCTGAAAAGATGAAAGCGACCGTCGCGACGCTCGTCTCGTTCGGCACGCGCAATTCGCTGTCCTCTCCCACCGATCCCAAGCGCGGCATCGGCGCGGCGCGGGCCTGGGCGGCGGATCAGCTTGATCAGATTGGCGAGGCGTGCGGCTGCATCACCGTCGAGCGCATCGGCCGCGAATTTACCGGGCCGCGCGCGCCCAACGGCGTCAACATTGTCGATGTGCTCGGCGTGCAGCATGGCCGCGATCCCAATCGCGTCATCATCATCGGCGCGCATATTGACAGTCGCGGCTCCGACACGCTCGACACCACCAAGGACGCGCCCGGCGCCAATGACGATGGATCGGGCGTGGCGCTGGTGCTGGAGGCGGCGCGCATCCTGTCGAAAGAGAAATTCGACGCGACGATCATCTACGCCATTTTCTCGGGCGAGGAGCAGGGGTTGTGGGGCGGGCAATTGCTCGCCGAAAACGCCAAGGCACGCGGCTGGACCGTCTCTGCAATGCTCAACAACGATATCGTCGGCAACACGATGGGCCAGAATGGCATCCGCGTCGCCGACCGGGTGCGGGTGTTTTCCGAAGGCATCCGCGCGTCTGAGGATGTGAAGGAACAGCTCGCGCGCCGCGCCAATGGCGGCGAGGATGATGGCCCCAGCCGCGCGCTCGCCAAAACAATCGACGCCATTGCCAACGACATCCCCGGCGGGCTTGACGTCTTTGTCGATCGCCGCCCCGATCGTTTCGGCCGCGGCGGCGACCATGAGCCGTTCCTGAAACTTGGCTACCCCGCCGTGCGCTTTTCGGTCGGCGCCGAGAACTGGACGCAGCAGCACCAGGACATCCGCACCGAAAACGGCATCCAATATGGCGACACCATCGACAAGATGGATTTCCCCTATCTGGCCAAAGTCACCGCGATCAACATCGCCACCGTCCACCGACTGGCGAGCGCGCCCGCCGCACCCTCTGCGGTCACGATCGACGGCGCGCTCAGCTTTGACACGCATGTAAAGTGGCAGCCCGTGCCCGGCGCCGCGACATATCGCATCCACTGGCGGCGCACCGACGAGGCCAACTGGACCGGATCGCGCGACGTGACCGCAACCGACGCGGTGCTGACCAACATTTCGATCGACGACAATCTGTTCGCGGTATCCTCGTTGAGCGCCTCTGGCGCGGAAAGCGTAGCGACACTGGCGGGGCCTGCGCCGAGGTAGACGCGTTTACGCGCATTCATGCCGTTTGGGCTGAGCTTGTCGAAGCCCTGTCCTTCCCCGCGAACAAGTACCGCCCTTCGACAAGCTCAGGGCAAACGGAGATAGTCAAGCAGCGCTAACGCCTACCGGCAGCAGCAGCAACAACGCCGCGCCGTCCGGTGCGGCGCATAGGCTTGGCGCACGGCGCGGCGGCGATAGGTTTCGACATATTCGGTGGTCGTCGTCGTCGTGGTCGTCGTCACCACCGGCGCGCTTTCGATGGTGATCGTGGTAACGCCTGCCGGCAGCACATAGCTGCCCCCGCTGCCCGCGACAAAGCTTTGGGTATAGCCGTCTGACGTGCCCGAATAGGTGCGGATCGGCGCGGGCGAGAAGGGCGCCGGGGGCGGCGGATAATCGGCGCCGCGCTCCACCCGATACTCGTAACGATCGCGATCGGCATAGCGCTGGCCCGCAACGCGATCGAGCCGATCCCAATCCAGGCCATGCACGCTGTCCCACACATGGCCGCCATCGTCGATCAGCACCGCATCGTCATAATAGCGCGCCCAGTGATAGCCATAAGGCGGGCTGTCGAGACCGAACTCGACAAAGTCGCTGATCACGAAATCGGGCGCCAGCCAATAGCCGGGAACAACAAAGCCGCGCGCGGGCCGACGATAGGCATGCCAGCCGCCCGGTGCGCGCATGCCGCCCCACCAGCGCCCCTCAACCGTGCCGCCCCAGCGCAGCCCCGGCGCGCGGAGCGGGGGCGCTGCGACCGGCGCGCCGGCCCAGCCGCCCGCCGCGGGCGGCGCTGCCATCAATGGCGGGGCGGGCAGACGCTGCGCCGTTATCGGGCTTGCCAGCGTTGCTGCCATCAGGGCAGCGATCATCAGCCTACGCATCGTCCAACGCTCCGCAACGCGCCGGACGGCATGGGTCGGACGCGGTTAGTTTAATGGGAAAATTACCGTTTTGGCGCCGCCATCGCCAGCGCCAGGCGAGTCCCGATCCGGGTCAATCGGGAGAGAGGGAAGTTGCCGGCCGGGTATTTATCTTCAGACCCTAGGATTTGTCGGGACACACCTCTGCGAGGCACCCCGTCCCTCGACTGCGCTCGGGAAGAACGGGGGGAGGGGTTTGCTAACTACGCCGAATATATCTTGCCGCCTAAAGCCGCTCGGCGAGCAATGCGGCAATGGCTTCCACGCCGCGCGCATCGTCCGCGTCGAACCGGCTCGGGCGCGGGCTGTCGAGGTCGATCACCCCCAGCACCTGCCCTGCGCGGACAATCGGCACGACCAGTTCGGACGCGCTGTCCGCATCGCACGCGATATGGCCGGGAAAGGCGTGGACATCCGCCACCAATTGCGTCTCGCGCGTCGCCGCCGCAGTGCCGCACACCCCCTGCCCCAGCGCGATGCGGATGCACGCCGCCTTGCCCTGAAACGGCCCAAGCACCAGCTCGCCGCAGACCAAGCGGTAAAAGCCCGCCCAGTTTAGCTCGGGCAGATATTGCCAAATGAGCGCGGCGGCATTGGCCATGTTGGCAATGCCATCCGCCTCGCCCGCCGTCACCGCGTCGATCGCGCCCAGCAGCTCGCGATAAAGCTCGGCCTTGTCGTCGGTCTTGATGTCGAAAGTGAACATGGCGGCAGATGTAGGCGGTCGACGCCGATCAATCCAGCCGCACCTTGCCGCGCGCGGCCTTGATCGCGCTGCGGCCTTTCTTGGCGTCGACGCGCTTGGCCTTGGCGGCTTTGCTGGGCTTGGTCTTGATCCGCCGCGCCTGGCGCTCATGCGCTTGTGCGACGAGCGCAGCCATCCGCTCGCGCGCGTCGAGCCGATTGGCGTCCTGGGTGCGGAAGCGGCGCGCGGTGATGACGAGCTCGCCGCCCGCCGTCAGCTTCGATCCCGCGAGCTGCTTCAGCCGCAGATACACATCGGGCGCCAGCCCCAGCGCGAAGACGTTGACGCGCAGCTGCACGGCGGTCGCGACCTTGTTGACATTCTGCCCGCCCGGCCCCGTCGCGGCGAGGAAGCGTTCCTCGACGATCGCGGCCTCAAGGATCGCGACGTCACTCACCGATGCCGAACCCCGCCGCGACGAACGCCGCCGGCACCGGCGCTTCGGCCTCGATCGGCGGCTTGCCGTCGCGCGGCACGCGAAGTTGGGCGGCATGGAGCAGCATCGCTGGCCCCGCCCGGCCATAGACCGGATCGCCCTGCACCGCCGCGCCCAGCCCTTCGGCCGCATGCACGCGGATCTGATGCGTGCGCCCCGTCGCCGGGCGGAACTCGACCAGAGCGCGCCCGCCCTTTGCCTCGATCAGCCGCCACGCGGTCCGCGCGGGCTTGCCCGACGCGCTGCCCACCATCCGCCACCCTGCCGCCTCGCTGCTCACCTTGGCCAGCGGCAAGTCGATCATACCCTCCTCGCCCGCCGGCACGCCATCGAGCACCGCGAGATAGCGTTTCTCC
>CANJKQ010000108.1 GCA_947474905.1 Pseudomonadota bacterium
AGCGAAGGACCACAGCATGGGATGGCGCGTAATGGTGAACACGCCGCGCGGCGCCGGCGCGGCCGCAGGCGCGGGGCCGGGCAGCGCGGGATTGCCGATCAGCGATCCCATCAGCAACAGGCTCGCCAGCAGCATGACGATGGTAACGGTCGTCCAGATGCCGTCGCCAACCTCCCAATAAGGCGCCGTCGCGGGGGCGGCCTTATAGGCATGCGCCATCCAGCCGAGCGTGCCGAACGCGACGAGCGAATACACGCCCATGAACCCGCCCGCACCCAGCGCCTTGACCAGCGGCGCGCGCAGCGGGTGCGACAGCAGGAAATGCGTCGCCACGAACGACGCCGACGCGAGTGCCAACAGAGTCAGGCCATCCATCACCAACGCCTCCCGCTCATTTGACCCCGTGCATCCAGTACTTGAGCGGCCAGGACAGGACGAGCAGCACCACACCCGCGATAATCGCGATCCAGGCGATGGTGGTGAAGGTCGCGGTGTAGGTGTCGAGGCTTACTTTCAGATTGGCGACTTGGCCGCCCACCGTATCGACGCTGGCAAATTGCGCGACCACGCCCGCAAAATATTGCGCGACCGAGATCGACAGGAACCACATACCCATCATCATGCCGACGATCCGCGCGATCGACAGCTTGGTGATCATCGACAGGCCAACGGGCGAGATGCACAGCTCGGCAATCGAATGGATGACGTAAAGGCCGACCAGCCACCAGATCGCGACCTTGTAATCCGCACCCGCAAAGCTGGTTGCGCCCCACACCAGGAACAGGAAGCCTGCGCCCACTCCCATCAGCGCGACGGCGAATTTGACCGGGATTGACGGCTCAAGATTGCGCTTGGCCAGCGCACCCCACAGCGCGCTCATCAGCGGCGCGAGGATGACGATGGCGATCGGGTTGAAATTCTGCGTCTGCGGGGCGGACAGCACCCAGTCGCCGATAAAGTGGCGATCGGTATTGCGGTCGGCGAACAAGGTCAGGCTCGATCCTGCCTGTTCGAACAGCGTCCAGAAAAAGACGTTGAACACAATCAGCGCCATCGCCGCCAGCATCATCTGAAACTCGGTGCGCGTGCCAGCGAAGAAGGACCAGAGGAGAATGCCGGGCACGCCGACCAGAAACGTGCCGAACAACAGCTTGCCCATCAGCGACAGCGACTGGAGATAGCCGACAAAGCCCGATCCCGCCGCCGGTGGCGTCGCGCTCATCAGGTTGACGAAGAGCAGATAGAAAAGCGGCACCGCGATAATCGCGCCGCCATAGATCAACAGCGATTTGTCGCTGCCGCCGCTGGCGGGGGGATTGCCGACATGATCGAGCCGCCCGCCATGGTAACTGATCATGAAAAACGCGATCGTCATCGCGACGCCCGCCAGCCCCAGCCCGTACGGCCAGCCGATCGTATCGGCGAACGCCGCGCACAATGTCTGGCCGAGGATCGAGCCGATATTGATGCCCATGTAGAAGATGGTGAAGCCCGCGTCGCGGCGGCGGTCGCCTTGCGCGTAGAGTTCGCCAACCATGGTCGAGATGTTGGGCTTGAAAAAGCCGTTGCCAACCGAAATCAGCGACAGCGCGATCAGCATGATCGCGAGATAGAGCGGGCTGTGATCGGCCCCGTCGCTGAAGTGGCCCGGCGCGGCGGTCCGCACGACCTTGCCCTGCGCGTCGACGAGCGACAGGCTCTTGTCGTCATTGCCCTTGATCAGCAGCTTTCGGCCGCCATCGGTGATGTAGCGCGCCTCGGCGGGGTCGCTGGTCGGGCGGTCGCGGAAATGATCGATGGTGACTTCATAGCGCTTGCCGTCGATGATCTGATAGGGCTTGGCGGGCTGGCCGCCGAACGCCAGCGTGAAATAGCCAACCGCCATCAGGATCGCGCCAAAGCGCACCGCGCGCTTGGAGCCGAGATACTGATCGGCGATGAGACCGCCGACGAGCGGGGTCAGATAGACAAGCGCGGTATAACCACCGTAAAGCCCGGTTGAGGCACGGTCGCCCAGCACGAAATGCTTGGTGAGATAAAGCGTCAGCAGCGCGCGCATGCCGTAATAGCCGAAACGCTCCCACATCTCGGTGCCGAACAGCCAGAAGAGCGGCGCCGGGTGGCCGAACCACATTTTGCCCGCGGCGGGGTTGACGTGGCTGATGTCCGGTTCCTGCGCGGAATCGGCGGTGGCGGTGTCCATTCGGTCAGGCTCCCTGGTCGTCATGCCGCTCTTGATGATGGCGGCGTTACGGGCGCGGACATTACCGGCTCACGCTTCGCTGTAAACAGGCGATGCTTGGCGCCGGGCGACGGCGACGCTAAGGCGCGGGCCATGCATAATGACCGTTCGACGCCGCTTACCCTGCTGGCGACTCGTCGCTCCGCCAATCCGCGCGACATGGGGGCGCCAGGGCCAAGCGCGGCGGAGATGGAGGCGATGATCACCATCGCCGCGCGCACGCCCGATCATGGCAAGCTCGCGCCCTGGCGTTTCGTGGTGGTGCCGAGCGACGCGCGCGATCGATTGGCGGCGATGCTGCTGAGCGCGTTCCGCACCGAACGCCCACAGGCGACGCGCGTCGAGCTCGACGCGGTCGAGCAATTTGCGCATCAGGCGCCCGCGCTGGTGGTGGTGCTGTCATCGCCCAAGCGCGACAGCCATATCCCCTTGTGGGAGCAGGAATTATCGGCGGGTGCCGTGGCGATGAACCTGCTCCACGCCGCGCACGCCATGGGCTTTGTCGGAAAATGGCTGACCACCTGGGCAGCCTATTCGGATGCGGTGCGCGATGCCTTTGGCGCGGCAGGCGAACGGATCGTCGGGTTCATCTTCATCGGATCGCCGATAAAAGAAACGGAAGAACGTGTTCGCCCTGATTTAAGCAAGATTATGTCGTATTGGGGGCAGTGACGGGACTGGACCTTTCGCCAATTTGCTGTATTAAGGCCCCATGACAGCGATGAACAGCGACGAGAGCCCGGTCTATATCCGCCTGCGCCAGCATATCGCCGCTGCGGTGCTGCGCGGTGATTTTCGCGCGGGCGATCAGCTGCCGTCGGTGCGCGCGCTCGCCGCTGAGCATGGCGCCAATCCCTTGACCGTTGCCAAGGCCTATCAGCGGTTTCAGGATGAGGGCTATGTCGAGGTGCGGCGTGGCGTTGGCATGTTCGTGCTGCCCGGTGCGGCCGAGCGGCTGCGCAGCGCCGAACGCCACCATTTCCTCGACACCGCTTGGCCCCGCATCCGCGAACAGATCGACCTGCTCGGCCTTGACGCTGCCGAACTGCTGGAACGCGCCGAGGCCTGACGCCCCGGCATGCGTCCTGTGGCGCCGCTGCCGCTACTAGCGCGCCTTGAAATCCAGGCTGACCGAATTGATGCAGTAACGCTGCCCGGTGGGCGGCGGGCCATCGGGGAACACATGGCCCAGATGGCCGTCGCAGCGGGCGCAGCGAACTTCGGTACGCGTCATGCCGTGGCTTTGATCGGCATGTTCGGTCACGGCTTCGGGGGTTACCGGCTGCGTGAAGCTAGGCCAGCCCGATCCTGAATCATATTTGTCGGCGCTGTCGAACAATTCGCCCGCGCAGCCGGCGCAGCGATAAATGCCATCGGCCTTGTTATTGTCATATCGGCCGGAAAAGGCGCGCTCGGTGCCCGCTTCGCGCAGGACATGATATTGCTCGGGGCTGAGCCGCTTGCGCCACTCGGCTTCGGACAGAATAAATGGTTCCATGGCCGATGGCTTTTCCCTTGATCGCGGCCCACGTCAATCATTCAATGCTTGATCTGTCGTAACCCGCTGCCCGCAGCACGGCGTTGAGGAGCGGCGATGCCACGCGGTTAAGCGCGATTTAACAGCGATGCGCTAAGCCATGGCGGCACAGGCATTGAGCGGGAAAGCAGATTGAGCAACGCGAACGGCACCCAGGGCGCGACGACGGGTAGGCGCCCGCGCATCATGGTCGTGTTCGGAACGCGGCCCGAGGCGATCAAGCTGTTCCCGCTCGTCCATGCGCTGCGTGCCGAGCCCGTGCTCGACACCATTGTCTGCGTAACGGGCCAGCACCGCGACATGCTCGACCAGGTGCTTGCCTTCAGCGATATCCGCCCCGATTATGACCTTGCCGTGATGCAGCCCGGCCAGACGCTCGACGCGCTGACCGCGCGGCTGCTGACCGAGCTTGGCGCCGCGTTCGACGCCGCAAAGCCCGATCGCGTCGTGGTGCAGGGCGACACCGCCACCGCGATGTGCGCCGCGCTTGCCGCTTATTATCGGCGGCTGCCGGTCAGCCATGTCGAGGCGGGCTTGCGCAGCCACGACATTTATCACCCCTGGCCCGAGGAAGTGAATCGCAAGGTCATCGGCGCGATTGCCGACCAGCATTTTGCGCCGACCGAAACCGCCGCCGCTGCGCTGCGGGCCGAAGCCGTGCCAGCCGACCGCGTTCATATGGTCGGCAACACGGTGATCGACGCGCTGCATGATGCCACCCGCCGCCTGGCCGCCGATCCCGCTCGCACCGTGGCGCTCGATGCGCTGGCGGCGCGTTTTGCCGGACGCCGCATCATCCTTGTCACCAGCCATCGGCGCGAGAATTTCGGCGATGGCCTCGCCAATATCGCGCGCGCGCTGACGGCTATTGCGGCGCGGCCCGATGTCGGCATCATTTTCCCCGTCCACCCCAACCCTGAGGTGCGCGGGCCGATGGAGGCGGCGCTGGCGGGTCTGGCCAATGTCGCGCTGATCGCGCCGCAGGATTATCCTCATTTCGTCCGGCTCCTGGGCATGTGCGACCTGGTGCTGACCGATTCGGGTGGCGTGCAGGAGGAAGCGCCGGGGCTGGGCAAGCCCGTGCTGGTGATGCGCGAAACGACCGAACGGCCCGAAGGCGTCGCGGCGGGCACCGCCAGGCTGGTGGGCGCCGATGCCGGGCGCATCGTGGCGGAGGTTGACCGGCTGCTCGACGATCCTGGAGCCTATGCGGCGATGGCGCAGGCGCATAATCCGTTCGGCGACGGCCAGAGCAGCGCGCGCATCGTCGCCATCATCCGCGCCGCGCATACGAATACGCTTGGCGCCAAGGCCGCTTAAAGCCGCTTAAAGCCTTGCCTCTGCTGGCGTCGCCGATACCGTGGCGGCGATAAGAACGGCGCGTGACCGATCGGCGCGACGCCAGCATAAGGGGAGCCCGATGGCCATCACGTCC
>CANJKQ010000109.1 GCA_947474905.1 Pseudomonadota bacterium
CTGAATGCCCAGCAGCGCGTTGATCGCCAGCTTGATCCGGCTGCCCGCGCCCGTAGCGCCGACATGGTGGATTGCGCTGCCCATGCTGTTGAGCGCCGGGGTGGCGCGGTCGAGGACTGCCGCATCGCCGCCGACCAGAAAGACGAGCTGCCCCGCAGCCGCCTGCGGCAGGGACCCCGATACCGGCGCATCCAGGGCATCGACGCCATGCGCAGCGGCGGCGGCGTGAAATTGGGCGGCTTGGGCGGGGGTTACAGTCGAACTCTCGATCGCAATCGCACCCGCCGCCATGCCACCAAGCGCGCCCGCATCGCCCAGCCAGATGTCGCGGGCGGCGGCATCGTCGCGGACCATGCCGATCACGATATCCGCGCCTTTGGCGGCATCGCGGGGGCTGGCGGCGATCGTCGCCCGGCCATCAAAGGGTGCCGTTGCGGCGGCGCTGCGGTTCCACACGACAAGGTCATGGCCACCCGTGATCAGGCGCTCGGCCATCCGCGAACCCATCGCCCCCAGGCCCAGAATGGCGATTGTCATGTCCTATCTCCTTCGCTTTTGACCCTCCGCGACGGGAAGGGCGTAACGAGGCCCGATTATGCCATTTGGCTGGTGGCGTGAACCGGCCTTGGGCGGCTATGATATATTCATCATGCGAATGAATGATCGTCTGACGGCGCTCCGCCTGTTCCAGCGCATTGCCCATGCGGGCAGCTTTTCCAGGGCCGGTCGCGATATGGGGATGTCGCAACCATCGGTGTCGCGGATCATCACCGCGCTCGAAAATGATCTGGGGGCAACGCTGTTTCGGCGGACCACGCGCGCGGTGACGCTGACCGAGGCCGGCGCCGATTATCTGGCGCGGGTTGAGGCGATTTTGACCGCGCTTGATGAGGCGGACCACCTTGTCGGCGGCAGTGGCGCGGTGCGCGGGGTGCTGCGCGTGGCCGTGTCATCAAGCTTTGGGGTTCGTGAAGTCATTCCTCGCCTGCCCGATTTCCTCGATCGTCATCCGGAACTGCGCGTCGATTTGCTGGTGAGCGACGTCCGGCAGGACTTGATTGCGATTGGCGCTGATCTGGCGCTGCGTTTCGGGGCGCTGCCCGATTCGACGGCGCGGGCGCGGCGGATCGGTCGCTCACCCCGGATCTTGACGGCGTCGCCCGGCTATCTTCAGCGGCGTGGATCGCCGGTTCGTCCCGGCGACCTTGCCGATCACGACGTCATTGTCGGGCCGGGCAGTGCCGGCCCCGAAGCCTGGTCCTTTGCCGATGGGGGACGGCGGGTATCGATTGCCGTCGCCGGACGACTGCGCGTGGCGGCCAATGAGGCTGCCGTTGCCGCCGCTGTGGCCGGGCTGGGGATTACCAGTACGTCAATCTGGGGGTGTGGCGCCGAACTCGCCGATGGCCGGCTTGTTCGCGTGCTGGCCGATTGGGATGCAGGGTCAATCGACCTTCACGCCGCTTTTCCCGGCGGGCAGCCGCCGCGTCCGGCCGCGCGGGCCTTTGTCGATTTTCTGGCGACGGCGATTCCCGCCCCGTCTCCAGCGGCACCGGTCGAAGGGGTTCTCGACCAGGTACCGCTGAAGTAGGTCAGATCGTCAGGCGCGACCGGCGGCGATGATCGGGCCGCCCTTGCCCTGCTGCACCAGCACTGCTGTCTTGAGGCCAGCGGGCGCGGCGGGGAGAGTGAAGCTCGCCTGCGCACCGTGCCACTGGCCAAGCGTGGTAAGTTGCTTGACGATGTTGCGGTGCGGAATGGTCGCACCTTCATTCTCGCCACCGGCAACCGCGACGTTGATCGTCCGCGGGTCATAGCGGACCAGCCACACCGTGGCGTCGCCCTTGCCGGCGCTGACGGTAACCTTGTTGCCATCGGCGGTGACGGTCGGGCCGTTATGATTGGCGTTGCGCGCGATTGCATCGTTGAGCTCGCCTTCATGGCTGCCGAGCACGGGCTGCTTGCCATTCACGATCACCTGCGGCGTCGCGACGACCGAACGCCCGGCGGCATGGGCGTAATCCCACTGGCGCGCGGTGAAGGCGGGGCTGGCAAAAGTATCCTTCCAGCCCAGATCATCCCAATAGGTCACCGCGAACGACAGCGCGATCACGTCGGGGCGGTCGGCAATGCGATTGACGACCTTGTCGGCGGGCGGGCACGAGGAGCAGCCTTGGCTCTGGTAGAGTTCGATGACGGTCGGGTGCGCGGCATCGCCCGACACGGCCTTGGCAAATCCACCGCCATTGGTCGCGGCGTCGGCGGTCTGGGTGACCGACGCGCCCGAGCAGGCGGCGAGCAGAAACGCCGGCAGCAACGCAGGCGCAAAAGCGATCAGGGAACGCGACATCGTTTAGGCTCCTTCAAATCAGGTTGGCCGCGGGGAAAAGGGGGGAACCCCGCGACCGATACCCTACTTTCGCGCCAGCCAAGCGCGCGGTTACAATCCCGAAAAATTACCAGCGCAGCAGGCGTGGGCCAGCAAGCGCACCCAGCGCGGCGCTCGCCGCGATACCAAGCGTGTACCAGCTGATCACGAACAACGCCGTCGCTTCGGCGCAGTGCAGGCCATAAACGGTCGCGCCGACGCTGCCCGCCGCCAGTCCTGCCGCTGCCCCGGCCAGCCGCAGTCGAGTGGGGGCCAGCGCGCGAAACGCCCACATCAACCCCGCAAATACCGGCAGCGCCGAAGCCACGACGAGCACTGAACAGACCGATGCGCTCTGCCCCATCACCATTGGCTCCCAGTCGACAGGGGGCATGATGATCAATTCGCGCAGCGCCATCCCCGCCAGCACCGCGACCGGCACCGCGATCAGCCATGCCGACCAGCCGGGCGCCCGATCGGGCCGGGCCAGCCGCGCGACCATGCCCGTCGCAATCAGGGCGAGCGCAATGGTATAGCCCGCCTTCATCCAGAACGGGCCGGTCAGCATCGCTGCGTCAAGATTGGCGCGCGGCCCCAGCAACCCCAGCACCAGCGCCAGGCACACCAGCCCGCCGCCGACAAGGCCCAACACCAGGCGCTGCAAAACCGCAAAACGCGGCACCGCCGGCGTCGAAGCGGCGAGCGACATGATCAGCGCGTCGCTATCCATCGTCTTGGGGGCCATCATTGTTTCCTCAATCGCTCGGTCAGCGCCTTCAGCCCGCGATGGACCGAGACCTTGACGTCTGCTTCGCTCAAATCGGCATCGCTTGCCGCTTCGGCAACGCTCAGCCCGGAAATCTTGGTGTCGCGAATGGCGCGCGCTTGTTTCGGCGACAGGCCGCCCAGCAGGCGGTCAACATCGAGCCTGGCGGTCAGCGCGTCCTCAAAGCCTTCGGCAAGCAGAATCTCCGACACATCTTCCACCGGCACGTGCGCCCGACGGCGGCGGAAATGATCGACCAGCTTGTACCGCGCGACGGCATAGGCCCAGGCAGTGAAAGGCCGGTCCCGATCGAATGTCGCGCGCCGCGTATGCAGCGCTATCAAGGTTTCCTGCACCAGATCTTCCACTTCGTCCGCCTCGCGCCCCAGCCGGCGGCCGAAAAAGCCACGCAGCAGGGGCAACATTGCCCGCAACAGCTGCTCCTGCGCCTTGGCGTCGCCGTCGAGCCCGGCGACCATCAGGCGCTTGAGCTCGGCTTCGCTGCGGGCAGAGGGAGTGCCGCTGGTGGTCATACGGGCCAGGCTACCGTGTGGTTACAGGGGCGAACGATCATTTCTTCCCATAACCCAAGATGGCGCTGGCGGGCGTGCCAAATCGTCCCAACTCGGTGCCGTGGACCGTGCCGATGCCCCGCGCTGGCGCTTGCCGCTGCGATACGATAGCGCTGCCGCCATATAATGGACACGGGAAAGGACACCCCAATGCGTGAAGCCGCCATCGTCGCCACCGCTCGCACCGGCATCGGCAAAGCCTATCGCGGCGCGTTCAACGCAACCGAGGCGCCGGTGCTTGCCGCCCATGTGATGAACACGGCGGTCGAGCGCGCCGGAATCGATCCCGCGCGCATCGATGACGTGATGTGGGGCGTCGGCAATCAATGGGGAACCACGGGCGGCAATGCCGGGCGGATGGCGTTGTTTGCCGCCAGTCTGCCGAATTCGGTGCCCGCCTTCACGCTCGATCGCAAATGCGGCTCGGGCTTGACGGCGGTGGCGCTGGCGGCGCGGTCGATCATCGCGGGCGACATCGATGTGGCGTTGGCGGGCGGCATGGAGTCAGTCAGCATGACCGTCACCAAGGACGCGCCGCGCTATATCAACAAATCCGTTACCGCCAATCAGCCCGCTGCCTATATTCCGATGATCGAAACCGCCGAAATTGTCGCCGAGCGCTACGGCATCAGTCGCGAGGCGCAGGATCGCTATGGCGCGATGAGCCAGCAGCGCGCCGCCGACGGCCTTGCCAAGGGGGCGTTCGCTGAGGAAATCGTGCCGATCGCGGTCGAAAAGGCCTTGTTCGACAAGGAAGGTAATCGCACGGGCAGCGAGACCGTGACGCTGGCGCAGGATGAGGGCATCCGCGTCGGCACGACCTATGACGGCATCAAGGATCTGAAAACGGTATGGCCCGGCGGCGAATTCACCGGCCCCGGCAAGAACATCACCGCAGGCAATGCCAGCCAATTGTCCGATGGCGCGTCGGCGCAGATCGTCATGGACCGGGCAACCGCCATGGCCGAGGGCAAGGACATCCTTGGCATCTATCGCGGCTTTCAGGCGGCGGGGTGTGCACCCGATGAAATGGGCATCGGCCCTGTCTTTGCCATTCCCAAGCTGCTCGCGCGGGCCGGGCTGTCGGTTGCGGACATCGGCTTGTGGGAACTCAATGAGGCGTTTGCCAGCCAATGCCTTTATTGCCGCGACACGCTGGGCATTGATCCGGAAAAATACAACGTCAATGGCGGCGCGATCGCGGTGGGCCATCCCTTTGGCATGACCGGCAGTCGGCTGGTCGGCCATGCGCTGATCGAAGGCCGCAAGCGCGGCGTGCGCTGGGTGGTGGTGTCGATGTGCACCGCCGGTGGCATGGGCGCGGCCGGGTTGTTCGAAATCCCCTGAACGCGTCCGCCGCTGCCCGCCGTTCAGCGCGACAGTCTGATACAAATTAGCGCCTTCATCCTGCCACAGCGGATCGCTAAGGGCGCGGCGATGGCGCCGCCCGCGCGCCCGATAAAGGTCGTGCGTGCGCCAGGC
>CANJKQ010000110.1 GCA_947474905.1 Pseudomonadota bacterium
CGATAATAGGTCGCGTGGGCGGAGAGCATGTCGTTATAGGCGGTGACAATGCCGATGTTCATGGCCCGGCCCGCCTTCATCTGGTCGCGGTCTTCCTCGGTTCCGGCAAAGCCATGGGCGAGATTGGCGCAGCCCAGCCGCGGCCGGTCGACGCCATTTTCGCGCTCGCGATCGATCAGCGCGAGATAGGCAGCGCGGGTTGGGCGCGACCGCTCGATCACCCGATCGGTGACGGCGGCGATTTCAGAATGCAAATTAGCCATTTAGTTCATCCTCTAACCCGTTCGGGCTGAGCGAAGTCGAAGCCCCGTTCTTCCTCGCCACCAAGAACAGCCCTTCGACAAGCTCAGGGCGAACGGCATGGAGGTTTTCACTGCTTCGCCCAGTGAATATCGACGGGCAGCTCGACATCGGCAAGCACCCGGCCAATCGGATAAGGCGACATCGGCCCGTCCTTGATCGCGCGCTCGATCACCTGTTTCTTGGCGCTCCCCGACACCGCGATGATCAACGCACGGGCCGCGACAATGGCGGCGCGGGTTAGCGTGACGCGCGCCACGGGGGCCTCGGCGGGCAGGGGATCGGGCATCACACCCGTCGCGCGCCGTTCCTTGGGGCCGTTTACCGCTTCGTCGAAATCGGGGCCGGGGAAGATTGAGGCGGTGTGGCCATCGGCGCCGACGCCGAGCAGGCACAGGTCGAGCGGCCAGTGCACATCCTGCAGCCGCGCATCCGCCGCGCGCCCGGCCGCCTTGTAATCCGCCGCCGCCTCGCTGGTGATCGGCATCACCCGCGCGCCTTTGGGCAGGAATGTCTTGCCGATGGCGGTGACGTTGGACAGCGCATCGCCCATCGCGACGAGCCGATCGTCGGTGGGGATGATCGTGACGCGCTTCCAGTCGAGCTTGGCCTTGGCGAGGCGCTCATAAATCGGCAGCGGCGTCTTGCCGCCGGCGAGCGCAATCACCGCCGCACCGCGCGCATCGATCGCGCTTTCGATGATGAAGCCGATATCGCCGGAAACGGCATCGGCCATTTCCTCGGCATCGTCATAATCCCACCATTCGATTTCGGTCATTACTGTTCCCTTTTGCCCTCTCCCGCTTGCGGGAGAGGCTACGGAGACTTGGCAGCGTGCTGCCTAGTCGAAGTCGGTGAGGGTATTTCTTGCGCTATCGATCAAGAAGGCCCTCACCCAACCCTCTCCCGTAAACGGGAGAGGGCTAGAAGCTATTCATCCTGCCACGTCACGCCGTCGCGTTCGGTCAAGGCAATTGCGGCGGATGGGCCCCAGCTGCCCGATGTATAGGGCTTGGGGCGCATGCCATTGGCGGCCCAGCCGGCACGGATGCGGTCGATCCAGGTCCATTGCGCCTCCACCTCGTCACGGCGGACGAACAGCGTCGGGTCGCCCTCGATCAAGTCGAGCAACAGGCGCTCATAGGCGATCCGCCGCCGCGTGCCGGCAAATTCGGTGTCAAGGCTGAGGTCAAGCGGCACTTCACGCAGCCGAATGCCTTCGCGGTCCAGCCCCGGCTCCTTTGCCATCACCAGCAGGCGGACATATTCCTGCGGTTGCAAGCGGATGACGAGCGTGTTGGGTTGCAGCCGCCCACCGCGATCCGCGAAAATCGAGTGCGGAACGCATTTGAACTGCACGACGATTTCGGACTGGCGCATCGGCATGCGCTTGCCGGTGCGCAGGTAAAAGGGCACGCCCTGCCAGCGCCAATTATCGACATGCGCCTTGATCGCGACAAAGGTTTCGGTGTCGGAGGGCTGACCAAGTTCGTCGAGATAGCCCTTCACCGCCGCGCCATTCACCGCGCCGGCGCCATATTGGCCGGTGACGGTGAGTTGCGGCGCCTCGGCCTCGGTAATGGGCCTTAGCGACCGCAGCACCTTTACCTTCTCATCGCGGATGGCGGTGCCGTCAAAGCTCGCGGGCGGCTCCATCGCGATCAGCGCGAGCAGCTGCAGCATATGGTTCTGCACCATATCGCGCAGCGCGCCGGAACCATCATAATAGCCCGCGCGCCCTTCCAACCCGACCGTTTCTGATACCGTAATCTGCACATTGGCGATGCCTGCGGCATTCCACACGGGTTCGAACAGCATGTTGCCAAAGCGCAGCGCCAGGATGTTCTGGACGGTTTCCTTGCCCAGATAATGGTCGATGCGAAACGTGCGGCTTTCAGGGAAAACCTCAGCAACCGCGTCGTTGATCTCGCGGCTGGAGGCAAGGTCGTGGCCCAGCGGCTTTTCCAGCCCGATGCGCACCTTATCCCCCGCCAGCCCCGCCGATTCCAGTCCCTTGATCGTCGGCCGGAACAGCGAGGGGGCGGTGGACAGAAAAATGGCAAGACCGCCCGAAATATCGCCGATCTTCGCTGCAAGCTCGGCGAAACCGTCGGTCTTGGACGCATCCAGCGGCTGGTAATGCAGGCGTTCCAGAAACGCGCCGATCGCGCTTTCGTCCTTGCGATCGGCCGGTACAAAGGTGTCGAGCGCCTTGGCCGCGAAGGCGCGGAAACTGGCGTCGTCATGCTCCGATCGCGCGGTGCCGGTAATCGTCAACCCCGCAGGCAGCAGCCCGTCCGCCGCCAGCCCGTAAAGCGAGGGGAGCAGCATGCGCTGCGCCAGATCCCCCGTCGCCCCGAACAGCAACAGCTTGGCGACCGGATCACGCATGCGCCATTTCCCCCTTGAGCATGAGGCCAGCAATGGGATCGAGCCCGGCCATGATGTTGAGATTCTGTACCGCTGTCCCCGACGCGCCCTTCCCCAGATTGTCGAGCGTCGCGATCAGCCGCGCTTGGCCCGCTGCGGCATTGCCGAGGACGCGAAGCTGCATCTGATCGGTTCCGGCCAGCTCCTCGATCAGGATGAGCGCGGCGTCGTCCTCGATAACGCGGACGAGCGGGCTGTCGGCATAGGCGTCGCGCAGGACGGCAAGGCAATCGGCGGGGGAGGGGCGGCCCGGCATCTGCGCCAGCGGCAGCGGCACCTCGACAATCATGCCGCGATGCGTTGCTGCGACCGTCGGCTGGAAGATTGGCGGATGGGCAAGGCCGGCATGATGCTGCATCTCGGCGACATGCTTGTGCGCGCCGCGCAGGCCATAAGCCCGAAAAGCGGTCGCAGCGTCGCCGCTTTCAAATTCGGCGATCATCGCCTTGCCGCCGCCCGAATAGCCCGAGGTGGCGTTGACCGATAGCGGCCAGTCTGCCGGCACCAGTCCGGCGCGGACCAGCGGCGCGATGAGGGCCAGAAATCCGGTGGGATAGCAGCCGGGATTGCTCACCCGCTTTGCCCCGGCAATCCGGTCGGCCTGATCGGGCGCCAGCTCGGCAAAGCCATAGACCCAGCCCGGCGCCACGCGATGCGCGGTCGAGGCGTCGATCACGCGGCTATGGTCATTGGCGATCATCGCCACCGCCTCGCGGGCGGCATCGTCGGGCAGGCAGAGAATGACGATATCGGCATCGTTCAATGCCTCGCGCCGGGCGTGTGCGTCCTTGCGGCGCGCATCGTCGAGCGTCACCAGCGAAAATTCGCCGCGATCGGCCAGCCGGTGATGGATTTCGAGCCCTGTCGTGCCGCTCGCGCCGTCGATGAAGACGCTGGTCATTGCCCCGCAGCGCCAGCGATGGCGAGCGCCGCGCGATCGATATAGCCCACCAGTCCCAGTCCCGGCGCGGTTCCCCAGACGCGGCCAGAGGCTATATCCAGCGCCTCAAACACATCGCCCGTCGCCAGCATGCCCAGCACCTCCGCGTCTTCGCCAGGGGCCGCGCGCAGCGGCACCTCGCGCGTCGCGGTCATTATCAACGGCGCGGCATAATGGGGGGCGAATACGTATTCGGCGAGGCGGATATCGGCGAGATCGGGCCGCACCGCGTATTTCTGCGGGTCGAGCGTGACCGAATGTCCCTGCAGTGCGAACTGGTTAGGCCTGGGCGAGCCGATGTCCTTCGGAATCGGTGTCGACAATGAAATGCCCGAACTCTTCAAGAAACTTGGCCCCCTCGCTCGTGCGCGTCACATAAATGTTACGCCGGTCGCGATCATCGCGTTCGCGCCGCAGATAGCCGAGGGCACCAAGCCTGTTCAAGGCGCGTGTGATAACGGGTTTCGAGACGTTGAGCGAGCGAGCCAATCCGCGCACGGTATGGGGGCCGGGCTGTAAATAAACCACCATCAACAACGCCATTTGGCGGTTGGTCAGGTCAGGCTCGCCCGACCGGACATAGCCGACCAGCGAGGTCATCCACTCGGCCAATGGCTGCCGCGCCTTAAACTGAAGCTCGATCATCACTCTTCCCCACGCTACTCTACTGGGCCCGCCCGGATATTCGGTGGCGCCACGAATCGTAACGCCGTGCGGTCCATTTGGTTGCATCGCCGTGCCGAGCCTTTCGGTCGACGACATTCACATAGTTGATAGTCTGGTCCCCAGGGCCTATGTCCCGCGCCGATCCATCCCTTTTTGCAAAGTCTGTCGTTCGTCACATGTTCACTTTTTTCCTGGTTGTTCAAGCGCTAATCGCTGCGGCACTGGTCGGCATCATTCTGATGCAAAAGTCCGAGGGCGGCGGTCTTGGCACCGGCGGCAGCCCTTCGGGGCTGATGTCGGCGCGCGGTGCGGCGGATTTCCTGACGCGGACGACGGCGATCCTGGCGACGGCTTTCGTTTCGCTGTCGATCGTGCTGGCGGTGCTGGCGGCGACGCGGCATTCGACCACGATCGATACCTCGGCGGCCAAGGCCGCGCCCTCGCAACCTTTGGTGCCTGCAGGCGCGCCACCGCAAGTGCCCGGTACGCTGGGGCAGAGCGGGTCGGCGGCGGCCGCAGCGGCGTTGCAGGCAAATTCGGCGGCACCAGCGGCTGCGCCTGTGCCTGCCGATAACGGCGCGGTGCCGCTGCAACGCTGAGCGGCGCGTGTGTCCCGCGCATTAAAATAAATCAGCGCGGGGTGCTTGTCGGGACCGGCAAAGGGCGGCTAGGCGGATGGCCCCATGGCGCGGTTCATTTTCATCACCGGCGGCGTGGTCTCCTCCCTGGGCAAAGGTCTCGCTTCAGCCGCACTCGGCGCGCTGCTGCAGGCGCGCGGCTTCAAGGTGCGGC
>CANJKQ010000111.1 GCA_947474905.1 Pseudomonadota bacterium
CATCTGCCAGGGCTTCTACCATGAGCATGTGGGCAAGGGCTTCTACGCCGAGCTGGAAGCCTTCATGACCGAAGGCCCCGTGGCCCTGATGGTCCTCGAGGGCGAGAACGCCATCCTGCAGTGGCGTGACCTCATGGGCGCCACCAACCCCGCCAATGCCGCCGAGGGCACGATCCGCAAGACGCTGGCCGAATCGATCGAGGCAAACAGCGTCCACGGCTCCGACTCGGACGAGAATGCCGCGATCGAGATCGCCTATTTCTTCACGCCCGAGGAAATCGTCGGCTGATCCAGCCCGCCGTTTTGGGGGCATGTTGGGCGAATGTTCCCCAATGTTCGCACTGACCATGGGGCTTCTGGACGGGCAATTGCGCGACCAGCATAGCTGCACCGGCGATGGGAAAGAGCGGTTCCGCGATACGATGAAGGCCGTGCGGTAGGACAGGGGAGAGCCGTGCCGCGATGCCGGGCCGATCGTGTCGCGGCACGTTGCTATCGGCCTCTACCGCACCCTGTCGCGCCTTAGGCACTCGTCCGTCTCCCCATGGGAAGATGGCGGTGGTTGTATTAGGTTGTGAACTCATAAACGGCCGCTTTCGGCATAGAGACTTAACGACCGGCCAGGGGTGAGGATCGGACAATCACTTTAACCGTCGCCTCGTGCTTGACACGGGGTTTGGCTTTTCTTCTGCCGTCGCCGCGACGTGGGAGCGGTGGTTCGGCATGGCTAGGGAACAAGGTTAGCCCCGCCCCGTGTCAAGCACGGGGCGACGAAGAGGAGAATGGCGGACTTGAGGCAGAAGCCGACAGGCCGTTTTAATGAGTCTACGGCCTAATGCGCTCTTGCGAGCTGGGTTTTCCACAGCGCATCGGCGTGCGCGGGCGTCGCGTCTTTCCTTGCGCGCAGGACCATGCCCGTCAGCCGCACGGTGTGCCCGCGCAGCAGACGCGCTTCGGAACGCCACAACAGGTCATAGATCGCCGCGTCGCTGACGTCATTGTCGCCATCCCAATAATGTGCGGTGATGACGACCGGCAGGCGGCCCTGGCGCGCGTCGGGCAGCGTGTCGGTGGCTGCCAGCACCGCGCTGGCGATCCAATCGGCGCGGACTTCCAGCGTGCCGGTCAGCGTCTGCGGCGACACGCCGAGCGATGGCGGAAAGGCGATGCTGATCGACTGGGTGGGGTGTTGCGCGTCGCGCAATTCGAGCACTTCGCCCCCGTGGCGCGGCGTGGCGCTCAGGAAGACGGCGCTGTGCGCGCGCGTCTCGGCCGCCTGTTTCACCTCATCGGCGCGGCGATCGGCATAGCTGTTCCACAGCGCCAGCGCCGAAATGGCAAGGCCCGCAATCGCGACTCCTTCGCCAAGCGTGATCCAGCGACGGCGGATCGCGGCGGCTTCGGCACGGTCTTCGGCGCTATCGGTCATCGCGAAACTCCCATTAGCGGCTCAATCTGGCCATCTGCCGGTTCATCGGCGGCAAAATGCGGCGAGCACGCGCGGGTAAAGCTCATGCTCGGCAATCAGCACGCGGTTGGCGAGCGCCTCGACATCCTCGCCGGGCATGATCGCGACCGGAGTCTGGCCCAGCACTGGCCCGTCATCGAGCTTGGCGGTCACGAGATGGACCGAACAGCCGCTATGCGTTTCCCCGTCGATCAACGCGCGGGCATGGGTGCGCAGGCCCTTATATTTGGGCAAGAGCGAGGGGTGTATGTTGAGAATGCGCCCCTCCCACCGTTCAACGAAACTGGCGCTCAGGATGCGCATGAAGCCCGCCAGCGCCACCACGTCGATCTTGGCGTGGACGAGCAGGCGGTTGACCGCGACTTCAAACGCCGCCTTGTTGTCCGCAGGCGGCGTAAACACCGGCACTTCCTCTGCACGGGCAATGTCGAGGCCGGGGGCATCGGCGATGTCGCTGATCGCCATGACGATTTCATAAGGGCAGTCGGGCGCGCGCGAGGCGAACAGCAGCGCGGCGAAATTGCTGCCGCGTCCCGACAGCAGGACGGCGACGCGCGCCTTGGGCATGACGCGGTGGCTAGCCATGATGCGTTGCCGACCATGGTGCGCGTGCGCTCCACGCGTCTGCCGAGCCACTGACGGTGCAACCGCGCTCGCCGGCGGTGATATGGCCGATCGCATGGACCGTCTCGCCCGCCGCGTGGAGGGCAGCTGCGACCGCGTCGGCCGCGTCGGCGGCGACAATCACCGCCATGCCGATGCCGCAGTTGAACGTGCGCGCCATTTCCTCGGGCTCGATCGCGCCTTGGGCTTGCAGGAACGCCATCAACCGGGGTTGTTCCCAGCGATCCGCCTCGATCAGCGCATGACATCCCTCCGGCAGCACGCGCGGGATATTTTCAAGCAGTCCGCCGCCGGTAATATGGGCCAGCCCCTTGATCTGCCCCGCCTTTACCAGCGGCAACAGACTGCGCACGTAAATCCGGGTCGGCACCATCAACGCATCGATCAGCAAGGTGTCGAGATCGAACAGGGCGGGGCGATCCAGCCGCCAGCCTTTGTCCGCCGCCAGCCGCCTGACCAGCGAAAAGCCGTTGGAATGCACGCCCGACGACGCCAGCCCCAGCACGACATCGCCCGGGGCGATGGTCGCGCCGGTCAACACCCGGTCGCGCTCAACCGCGCCGACGCAAAAGCCCGCGAGATCATAATCGCCGGGGGCATACATGCCGGGCATTTCCGCCGTTTCGCCGCCAATCAAGGCGCAACCGGCGACACGGCACCCTTCCGCGATGCTGGCGATGACTTGCTCGGCAATGGCGGGTTCGAGTTTGCCGGTGGCATAATAATCGAGGAAAAACAGGGGTTCTGCCCCCTGCACAATCAGGTCGTTGGCGCACATCGCGACCAGATCGATGCCGACGCCCTCATGCCGATCCCATTCGATCGCGAGCTTTAGCTTGGTGCAGACGCCGTCATTGGCCGCGACGAGCAGCGGATCGACAAAACCCGCCGCCTTTAGATCGAAAAAACCCCCGAAACCGCCAAGATCGGCATCCGCCCCCGGGCGCCGTGTCGCCTTGGCCAGCGGGCCTATCGCCCGTACCAGCGCATTGCCCGCGGCAATCGAGACACCCGCCTCAGCATAGGTATAAGAGGGCGATTGCCCGTTTTTGTCTGTCATCGGCAATGCTCCTAACCACATGGCGCTTGGATTTCCACGCCTGCTTCGCCAAAAGGGCGTCCGATGATCCTGCGCCGCCTGTCGACTTCCTCCGCCGCCGCTCCGCTGCTCGTGCTTGCCGGGCTGGGCACGGCTGTGCTGGCGCAAAATGTACAGGATAGCGCGCCGGTGCCACCCAAGCGCGCGCCTGCCGCCGCCAATTATGATGATGGCAGCAGCCTGGAAATTGGCGGCATCGATGTCGATGTGGTCGGCAAGACATCGTCGGCGGCGCGATTGGCGGGATGGCGGATCGCCCAGCGCAGGGGCTGGGAAATGCTGGCCCGCCGCTATGGCAAGTCGAGTTCGCTGTCCGACGGCGCGCTCGATTCGGTCGTTTCGGCGATCGTCGTCGAAAATGAGCAGATTGGCGGCAATCGCTATATCGCGCGGCTGGGCGTTGAGTTTAACCGCGCGCGAGCGGGCAATTTGCTGGGCATTTCGATCGGGCAGGCGCGCTCGACCCCGATGTTGCTCATTCCGATCATCTGGTCGGGCGGGGCGGGCAGCGCCTTTGAGACCAAGACGCCCTGGCTGGAGGCGTGGCAACGCTTTCGCGCGGGCAACAGCACGATCGATTATGTGCGCCCCGCCGGGACCGGCCCCGACGCGCTGCTGATGAATACCGGGCAAATCCTGCGCCCGGGGCGGGGCTGGTGGCGGGCGATTTTGAGCCAATATGGCGCGACCAACGTGCTGATCCCGATCGTCCACCTCTATCGGCAATGGCCGGGCGGGCCGATCGTCGCGACGTTCCAGGCGCGGTACGGCCCCGACAATTTGCTGCTCGGCAAATTTGCGCTCCGGGTCGCCAATGCCGACGCATTGCCCGCATTGCTTGATGCGGGCGTGCAGCGGATTGACGCGCTTTACCAGCGCGCGCTGGCGGCGGACCTGTTCCGGCCCGATCCCGGCCTTGCCTATCGACCGCCAGTGGAAACCCCCGTTGACGACAGCGGGGACAATGCGCTGATCGTCGACGATAGTGCGCAGGCGCCCGGCGCCAATACCATCACTGTCCAGGTCGACACGCCCAATGCCGGCGCGGTGACAACGGCGGAAGCCTCGATCCGCGACGTCCCCGGCGTCACCCAGACGGTCACCTCCAGCCTGGCGCTCGGCGCGATTTCGGTGATGAAGGTCACTTATGATGGCGATGCCGCCTCGCTCGCCGCCGCGCTGGAGGCACGTGGCTGGAAAGTGCAGCGCGGCAATGGCGCCATCCGCATCGAACGGCCAAGCGCGCCGCCGCCGCCGCCCCCCGACGCCAAGACCGCCACCAAGACCGAGGAATGAAGCAATTTGCGCTGCCGCTGGTCCTGCCCGACGCGCGGGCAGACGGTGAGTTTATCATAAGCAGCTCCAACGAGCAGGCCGTGCTGCAATTGCGCCGCTGGGCAACCTGGCCGGTGATGGCGGCGTTGTTGACCGGTCCGCGCAAATCGGGCCGCACCTTGCTCGCGCGCCTGTTTGCCGAGCAAAGCGGCGGTCGCGTCATCGACGATGCCGAACGCCAGATCGAAGCAGAGATTTTTCACGCCTGGAACGATGCCCAGGCGGCGCGGCGGCCCTTGCTCATCATTGCCGATGAGGCGCCACCGGCCTGGGCGGTGCGGCTGCCCGATCTCCGCTCCCGCCTCAACGCCACGCCGCAGGTGTCGATCGGGCCGCCGGATGACGGGCTGCGCTGGGCCTTGTTTGAACGGCTGTTCCTCCGCCGCGGCCTGGATGCCCGGCCCGAGCTGATCCAGTGGCTGCTGGTGCGGGTCGATCGCAGCCATCTTGCCATCATCCGTGCCGTCGACGCGCTCGAACAAGCGGCGTTCGAACACCGGAAACGCTTGTCCATCCCGTTTGCCCGCGCCACATTGGCGGCGGCCGGGTTGCTGCCCGATCGCTCCACCAACGCCGAGTCGCCCGATCCATGACCC
>CANJKQ010000112.1 GCA_947474905.1 Pseudomonadota bacterium
AGCTGGTGCCGACGCATGGCGAGCGGATGATCTGGGGGCGCGGCGACGGATCGACGCTAGAAGTGCATGAAGCCGAATGGGGCAAGGTCGGCCAGCTGATCTGCTGGGAACATTGGATGCCGCTTGCCCGCGCGCTGATGCATCACCAGGGCGAGACGGTGCATGTCGCCGCCTGGCCCAGCGTGCGCGAAATGTATCTGCTCGCCAGTAGGCATTATGCGTTTGAGGGCCGCTGCTTCG
The DNA here is from genome assembly GCA_947474905.1 of Pseudomonadota bacterium. The sequence goes on from CANJKQ010000112.1 coordinate 241, forward strand.
TCTTGGCGGCAGGCACCGTCCAGACGCGCGACGAGGTGTTGCAGGGGCTGGAGCTGGCCGGCGGCGATGCGCATGCCCGCGACCTGCTGATGGGGATGCCGGCCGGGCAAATCCAGTTCGGCGGCAGCGCGATCATCGCGCCTGACGGTTCGATCATCGCCCAGGCAGGCAGCGACGCCGATCTGCTGATCGCCGAACTCGACCTGATGGATATCGGCCGGGGGCTGACCTCGCTTGATACCGATGGCCATTATGCGCGCCCCGATATCTTCGATCTGCGCATCGACCGGCGGCCACGGGCGGGCTTCAGCGACGCGCCGCAGGGGTTTGAGAAGGTCTAGCGGCTAATCCGAAGCGCCATGCTCCCCCGGCAGCGGCGGCAGGCCGGGTTCTGCCAGCGGCACCGCGCCAAAGCGCACGGGGTGGCGCATCTCATAATAGCCCCCTTCGCTCGGGTGCTCGCGGCGGCGGAAAAAGCCGGTAGCGGCCAGGTGCGCGTCGGTCATGATCGTGCCGATGTCGCGCGCCGGTTGCGCGGGCAGATTGGCGGCGGCGCAGCGTTCGACCAAGTCCGCCGTTTTAAAGCCCAGCGCCAGCCGCGTCACTTCCGCATAAAGACGCGGTAGCGCCGCAAACCGATCAGCGGGCGTGGCCAGATCGGGCGCATCGAGAAAGCCGGGATTGCCGAGCACGGTGAACAGCGGCAGCCAATCGCGATCGGTATAGGCGGCGATGCTGATATAGCCATCCGCCGTCTTGAACGGCTGGCGATGGGGATCAACCTGACGGGCATAGCAGACCGGCGCATTGGGCGGATCAAAGGTCAATCCGCCGAGATGCTCGACCAGCATGAAGCTGGTGAATGCCTCGAACATCGGTACTTCGACGCGCTGCCCCTCGCCGGTGCGCATCCGGTGGATCAGCGCCGCCATGACGGCATAGGCGCCGTGAAGCCCCGATACCTTGTCGGCGATCAGCGACGGCAGGTATCGCGCCGCCGGATTGCCATCCACCCGCGACAACAGGCTGGTCGTACCGCTCGCCGCCTGGATGACGTCATCATAGGCAGGCCGATCGGCATAAGGGCCATCCTGGCCGAAGCCGACGCAATGAAGATAGATGATATCAGGCCGGATGGCGCGGACCTGCTCATAATCCAGCCCCAGCCGCTCGGCCGCCTTGCCGCGCACATTGAGCACAAACACATCGGCCTCGCCAATCAGCGCTCGCATTTGCGCCGCGCCTTCCGGCGATTTCAGGTCGAGCATCACCGATTGCTTGCCACGATTGATCGCGATGAAGCCCGGCCCCATGCCGCGCGTCTTGGCGGGTTTGCCCGCATTACGGAAAATATCGCCGTGCGGCGGCGCTTCGACCTTGATCACCTCCGCGCCCAGATCAGCCAGGATCTGCGTGCAATAGGGGCCGAAAACGACGCTCGTCAGGTCCACCACCTTGACGCCCGCCAACAGCGCGCCGCCATCGCCACCCGCGATCATGGCAACAGCTCGGCAATGACATTGGCGCTGCCGTCGATGTCGGTACGGACGCGCCTGCCGATGGGATCGTCGGCCAGCAATGCCGCAAGCATGGCGGTGTCGTCGCGGCGGACGCGGGCGATGACGCGGCCGCCCGCCTCCGTCGCCCCGATCACATAGCCCCGCGTCGGCGCCCCCTTGGCAAAGGACACGCTGTAGCTGGTAATGGTCGCCTCGCCCGCGCCGCTCAGCAATTGGGGCACCGGCGCGGCGAGGATTTCAGCGGCAATGGCGCCGTTGTCAACCGGCGCCCAGTCGCGCGGCGGCACGGCGGCATAAACGCCGGCTGCCTGTTTCGACAGAAAGCCACCATTGGCCAGCACCAGGCCAAAGCCATCGCGCGCGGCGCGCAAGCGTTCGACCATCGACGCAATGGCGTGGAGCGAATAGCTGTTCCCGGGGCCGCCGAAAAAGGGCAGCCCACCCGTTACCGTCAGATCGCGCGCCAGGGGATCGACCCCCAGCGCCTCCGCCGCGATCAGCACCGCACAGGGGAAACAGCTGTAAAGGTCAATCTCGGCAAGGGACTCCACCCCAATCCCCGTTGCCGCCAGCGCGCGCGCCAGCACCAGCTCGACCGCCCGCGACCGCGACAAATCGGGTCGTTCGCTCGGCACGCGCTCGGCGGCTTCAGCATGGCCGTGGAGAAAGACGCGGTGTTCGGGCGCGATGCCCAGCCGATCGGCCTCCCCCACCGATGTCAGGATGACCGCCGCCGCCTGATTCACGGCATCCTGCGCGACGTGCCATTTGAGATAAGGGTCAGCGACCGGGTAATTCTCTGGCGACGGCGTCATCAGGAAATCAACCGAGCGCTCGACCGGGAACTGGCTATAGGGGTTGGTGGCAGCAATACCCGAAAAGCGCGCCCAGAGCTGCGCCATCCGCCGGGCGTAATCGCGCCGCGACACCCCCAACCGCCCGCGCAGCGCATGCTCAAACGCCGGATAGGTGATGACCGGTGCGCCCAGCCCGTTGGCGATGTCATACGCCGACAACAGCGGCTTGCCGAAACCGCGATCCTCCTCCGCCGCCGCCACGCCGCGTGACCAGTCGAGCATATGCCCCGCCCGCTGCGCGGCCTTGAATGCCGCCGTCGCCTCACCCCCCGCGATCAACACCGCGCGCGCTTCTCCGGCATGGATCGCGGCCGCCGCTTCATTGACCAGCGCCTGAGGCTGGTCGCCGCCGACAACGGAATAGGTTGATCGGGCAGCGGCGATACCCAGGTCCGCCGCCAGCGTCGCTGCCGGTGTGGCGCACCGGCCAAAGGGCTGCGGCGCACCGGGAATCGAGTCCGCCATGGTCCGGATCACCACCACCCGGTCGATCGACGCAGCCAGCGTCTCAGCCGCGCCGCTATCCACCAGCGCCCGCTGCCCGGCGATCGCGCGCAGACGCGCCGGATCGGGCGCGATTGCCGCGTCCGCGCCATCCCAATGGTCAACCACTTGCCCGACGCCCACGAGCACGGGCGTGTTGGGATTGAGCGCGCTCATGCCGCTGCCGCCGCTAGCACCGCATCGACCCAGGCAGGGACGAGCGTGCCTGCCGGCCCCATTCGGCTTTCGTCAAACCAATGGCTGCCCGCCGAGGGTTCCAGGTTGAGTTCGATCGTACGGGCGCCGTGCCAGCGCGCGGTCTGCACAAAACCGGCCGCGGGATAGACCGCCCCCGACGTGCCGACCGAGACGAAAAGGTCGGCGCGGGACAGCGCCGTCTCGATCCGCTCCATCTGATAGGGCATTTCGCCAAAAAACACGATGTCGGGGCGCAGCGCGGGAGAATCGCAGGCCGGGCACACCGTCGTCGGCGGCAGCGCATCGTGCCATGGCTGCCGCACCCCGCACACGGCGCACAGTGCCGAGGTCAGCTCGCCATGCATGTGGAGCAGCCGCTTGGCGCCCGCGCGCTCATGCAAATCATCGACATTCTGGGTGACGATCAGCAGCTCGCCCAGCCATGCGGCATCAAGCCGGGCGAGCGCGTCATGCGCCGCATTAGGGGAAACCGTCGCCAGCGCAGCGCGCCGCAAATCGTAAAAGCGGTGAACCAATGCCGGATCGCGCGCCAACGCTTCGGGCGTGCAGACATCCTCGACACGGTGGCCTTCCCACAATCCACCCGGGCCGCGAAACGTGGCAATGCCGCTTTCCGCGGAGATGCCCGCACCGGTGAGCACGACGATTGACGCCTGTTCCATCACCCCCGGCGTAGCGCGCACGCGCCCGGCGATAAAGCGAATAGCGCGGGGAACTCAGTGACCGCCGCGGACAGCGCCCGTTGCCGCGGTGGTGCGCCGCATCCCCCAGCCAAACGCCGCAATCGCGGCATAGCATAGGGCCGGCGCGATGAAGCTTGCCGCGTGGCCATTGGCATCGGCCAGCGCGCCCACCGCCAACGGCACAAACGCGCCGCCGATGATGGCGGTGCACAACAGGCCAGACACTGCTTCCTCGCTCGCACCGGCGCGCTGCAGCGTCAGCGTGAAGATCGTCGGGAACATCACCGAATTGAACAGGCCGATGGCCAGTGCGGCATAGCCCGACGCCGGCCCGCCAACCAGAAACACAATGAGCGCGAGCGTCGCCGCGCCGGTAGCCGCGCCCGCCAGCACGCGCCCCGCCGATACGCGCAGCAGCAGGCCCGATCCCACAAAGCGGCCGATCATCGCGCCAAACCAGTAAAGGCTGACATAATAGCCCGCCTGTTCAAGCGGCACGCCCCAGATCGCGGCGTCATGAAGGAACAGCGCCATCTGGCTGCCGATCGACACCTCAGCGCCGACATACAGAAAGATCGCGGCTGCGCCCGCCAGCGCGATTGGCGAGGCCAATGCCCCCCGCAGATGCTCAATCGCCGACCCCGCCGCCATGACCTGTCCGGCAACGCTCGCCGCGATCGCCCGCCGCATAGCCCAGACAAAGACCCCCAACAGCGCAATCAGCCCCGCGATCAGCAGGAAGCTTGAGCCAATGCGCCCCAGCGCATCGGCACCGGCGGCCTTGTCCAGCCCGCGAAGCAGCAGTCGCGCGCCAACCAGCGGCCCGAGCACCGTTCCTGCCGAGTTGAACGCCTGCGCCAGGACCAGCCGGAAGTGGCTGCGTTCGGGGCTGCCCAAAGCGGCGGCAAGCGGATTGGCCGCAACCTGCAGCAGCGTGACGCCGCTCGCAATCAGGAACAGCCCGGCCAGCACGCCCTCATACGCGCCGGCATTGCCACCGGCCAGAATGACCAGGCAGCCTGCCACCATCACACCCAGGCCGATCAGCACTGCCCGCACGGCCCCCACCCGCGCGATCAGCGACGCAGCAGGGATCGAGACCAGGCCATAAGCGATGA
>CANJKQ010000113.1 GCA_947474905.1 Pseudomonadota bacterium
CCAGATCATCGGGCGGGGTCATGAGGCGGCTTTCAGATAGAGCGGCGCGAACGGGGCCTTTTGCCGCAACTCGACCTTGCCCTGCCGCGCCAGCTCCAGCGCGGCGAGAAAGCTCGACGCCAGCGCCGATTTGCGGAACTCGCCCGCTGCATCGGCGGGCAAAAACGCCTCGATCGTCGCCCAGTCGACCGCCGACCCGATCAGGCGCGACACCCGTTCGATCGCCGCTTCCAGGGTCATCACCGGGCGCCGCGACACGACGTGGAGCACCGGCCGCGTCCGCGCGCTGACCCGGCCATAGGCGGCGATCAGGTCGTAAATCTCCGCCTGCCAGACCGATTTGCGCACCGTCCGCAGCCCCTCGGGCGCGCCGCGCGCGAACACGTCGCGCCCCAGCCGGTCGCGCGCCATCAACCGCGCGCCTGCCTCGCGCATGGCGTTCAATCGTTCAAGGCGGAGTTGCAGCCGCAGCGCCAGCTCTTCCGGGCTCGGCTCGATTTCGGGATCGCGCGGCAGCAGCAGCGCGGATTTGAGGTAGGCGAGCCATGCCGCCATGACGAGATAATCCGCCGCCAGCTCAAGCTTCAGCACCCGCGCCTGTTCGACATAAGCGAGATATTGGTCGACCAGCGCCAGGATCGAAATCGCCCGCAAATCGACCTTTTGCGTCCGCGCAAGCGCCAGCAACAGGTCGAGCGGCCCTTCCCACCCGTCAATATCCAGCGTCAGCGTGTCGTCGGCATCGGTCATTGCCCGCGCCACGCTACACGATTGGGCGCCAACGCCAAGTGTTACCCGCCAAGCGCGAGCAGCGCATCGCGCTTGGCGATCAGCTCGGCAAGGTCGCCTTCGGGGGCCTGGCCTATGATCGTCGCCATTGCCCGGTCGAGCCGGGCGTGGCCGGCGGCGTCCATCTCGCCCAGCCGGTTGGCGATATCGGTCATCTCGTCCATCCGCGCCCAGCAATCGAGCACCACGTCGCAACCGGCCGCGATGGCGCCGGCGGCCTTGTCGCCTGCCGTGCCGCTGAGCGCTTTCATGTCGATGTCATCGGTCATCAACAGGCCGTCAAAGCCGATTCGCCCCCGGATGATGTCGTTGACGATCATCGGCGACAGCGTGGCGGGCCGCTCGCCATCCCATGCCTCAAAAATGATGTGCGAGGTCATGCCCATTGGCGCGTCCTTGAGCGCGATGAAGGGGGCAAGGTCGATGGAGAGATCGTCCGCGTGCGCCGCGACGGTGGGCAGGTGGTGATGCGGGTCGACCACCGCGCGGCCATAGCCGGGCAGGTGCTTGACCACGCCGACCACGCCGCCGCGGCGAAGCCCATCGAGCGCCGCCCGCCCCATCGCCGCGACGCGCATCGGCTCGCTGCCATAAAGGCGGCAGGCAATCGCTTCGGTGGTGTCAGGCTGCGCCACATCGAGCAGCGGCATGCAGTCGACATTGACGCCCACCTCGCTCAGCGTCAGCGCAATCGCCTGCGCATTGACGCGCGCTGCCTCAATCGCCGACATCGGCGCGACCTCATATAGCGCGTTGAACGCCGGACCAGCCGGAAAGGCGGGCCATTCGGGCGGCGCCATACGCTGCACCTTGCCGCCTTCCTGATCGATCAGGATCGCCACGTCATCGCGGCCAGTCAACGCGCGCAATTGATCGGTCAGCGCGCGCACCTGGCCACGCGTCTCGATATTGCGGCGAAACAGGATGAACCCCAGCGGCTGCGCCTCGCGGAAGAACGCGGCTTCGTCTGGTGACAGCGACAGGCCGGCAAGGCCAAAGATGACGGGCTTCATGGGTCCGGCCCTAGAGCCTTCGCCTGGCCTACTCAACCATGCCCCGCTCATCCTGATCTGGCCTGTCCTGGCCTTGCCTGGCCTGTCCTGGCCTCGCTTATCCCCGCCAACCCGTTCGTCCCGAGCGCAGTCGAGGGACGGGCCACGAGCGCCCCCTCTGCAACCCGTGTCTCGACTTCGCTCGACACGAACGGTTGGGCGGGTGAAAGGCTGGGGGAATGGCGGCCCTTAGCGCTTAGCCCCCAGCCCTCTGCCCCCCGGCTGGCCGGGGTTGCCAATCCGTTCGTCCCGAGCGCAGTCGAGGGGCGGGAGGTCTCACGGAGCACAACCGAGCGTGTGTCGACTTCGCTCGACACGAACGGTTGGGCGGGTGAAGGGCTGGGTGGATGGCGGCCCACAGCCCTTAGCTCTTAGCTCTTAGCCCCCAGCCCTCAGACCTCAGCCCTCAGCCCTCAGCCCTAAGCCCTAAGCCCTAAGCCCTAAGCCCTCAGCTCTCACCCCCCGCCCTCAGGGAACGAAACAGGCCTCGCCCGCGACTTTCAACTTGTCGCACAATGCCGTCGCGGCGCCCGCGCTCCCGGCGTTCACCCGCAATCGATAGACGGTGCGGTCGCCGACAATCGCCGGTTCGATCGATTTGCCCAGCGGGGCAAGATAGGCAAAGCGCTTGGCTTGCTTGGTCCAGGCGCTGTTCGCCTCGGCTTCACTGGGGAAGGAGCCAAGCTGCACCACGGCGCCCTTGCCGCCGGTGGCCGCCGTCCCCGGCTTGGGCAGCAGCTTCGCCGTTGCCGCTGCCCCCTTGGCCGATCCGGCGGCGGGGGTTGGCGCTGCGGCGGGCGTTGCCCCCGGCGCCGGGACGATCGGTGCCTCGGGCATTGCCTTCATGTCGATCTGGGCGTTGCCGTCACCCTTGCCTTCGCTGGTGGCAAAGGCGGTATCGCCCTCGCCTTCCACCTTCATCCCGCCCGGATCGTCGGGGCGCACCTTGTAATCGCCTTCCTGCGCCTCGATCAGCTGGCCGGTGCCCGGCTTGGCGTGATGTTGCTGATACCAATAGACGCCATAGACAATGGCAGCCACTGCCGCGAGGCCAAGCAAAACGAACAAAATCGTGCGAAAGACCGACGGCCCTTCCGCATAATCCTCGTCAACCGTTTCCAGCCAAGGAAGCCGGTCTTCGTCGCCAAGCTCAAAATCGCCCGACGTCGCCATCAATTCATCTCCTGAACGGCCTCAACACCCATTATCGCAAGCCCGTTACGAATGATCTGCCCGATTGCACGCGCGAGGAACAGTCGCGCTGCTGTCATCCCTGTGTCATCAAGGAGCAGGAATCGGCGATCGGGACGATCATTCCCGACATTCCATTGCGCGTGAAAAGCGGCCGCCAAGTCATAGAGATAAAAGGCAATTCTGTGGGGCTCGCGTTGCAGCGCCGCGCCATCGACCACGCGCGGGAACTGCGCCGCCAGCTTTACCAGCGCCAGATCTTCCGTATCAAGGCGGGACAAGTCGGCGCTGTCCGCCGCCAATCCCGCCTCTGCCGCGCGCCGCCCGAGCGAGGCGATTCGCGCGTGGGCATATTGCACATAGAAAACGGGATTGTCCTTTGACGCCTCAACCACCTTGGCGAAATCAAAATCCATCTGCGCATCGGCCTTGCGGGTCAGCATGGTGAAGCGCACCACATCCTTGCCGACTTCGCGCACGACATCGGCCAGAGTCACGAAATTGCCGGCGCGCTTTGACATTTTGACCGGCTCGCCCGCGCGCAGCAGCCGCACCATCTGGACGAGCTTGACGTCGAAGCGCGTCTTGCCCTCTGTCAGCGCGGCGACAGCGGCCTGAATGCGCTTCACCGTACCGGCATGATCGGCACCCCAGATATCGATCAACTGATCGGCCGCCTGCGCTTTCTGGTAATGATAGGCGAGGTCGGCGCCGAAATAGGTCCATTGCCCGTTCGACTTTCTGATCGGTCGGTCCTGATCATCGCCGAACGCGGTCGAGCGGAACAGCGGCAGCTCAACCGGCTCCCAATCTTCGGGCGTTTCGCCCTTTGGCGCTTCGAGCACGCCGTCATAAACCAGGCCGCGCGCGCGCAATGCCGCCTCGGCCGCTTCGGGCTTGCCGGCGGCTTGCAGCGCGGCCTCCGACGAAAACAGGTCGTGATGGATGCCCAGCAGCGCCAGATCGGCCTTGATCAGCGCAATCATTGCCGCCACGGCCCGCTCGCGGAATAGCGCCAGCCAGTCGGCTTCGGGCGCAGCGGCATAACGATCGCCAAATTCCGTCGCCAGTGCCTCACCGACCGGCACCAGATAATCCCCCGGGTACAGCCCGGACGGTATCTCGCCAATGTCTTCGCCCAGTGCCTCGCGATAGCGCAGGTGCGCCGACCGCGCGAGCACATCGACCTGCCCGCCCGCGTCGTTGACGTAATATTCACGGATCACCTTGTGCCCGGCGAATTCGAGCAGGCTGGCCAGCGCATCGCCGACCACCGCGCCACGGCAATGGCCCATGTGCATGGGGCCGGTGGGATTGGCCGACACATATTCGACATTGACCGTCGGTCGGCTGCCCGGCGCGGTGCGGCCATAATCGGCCCCCGCCTCCAAAATGGCGGAAAGCTCGCCCCGCCACACATCGTCCGCCAGCGTCAGGTTGATAAAGCCCGGCCCCGCCACCGCAACGCCCGTAACCCCGGCAGTTTTGGCAAGTTCCGCCGCAATCTTTTCTGCCAGCGCGCGCGGATTGGTGCCGGCGGGCTTGGCGAGCACCATCGCGGCATTGGTGGCAAGGTCGCCATGGCTGGCGTCGCGCGGCGGCTCGACCGTCACATTGGCGCGGTCGAGCCCGGTGGGCAGGTCACCGGCAGCAACAAGAGCATCGAGCGCGGCATCGAGATGCGCGGCAAAACGGGCGTATAGCGTCATGGCGGCGGCGCTTAGCGGATGATGCGCGCAGGCGCAAAGGTGACGGCTTGACGTTGCCCATCGCGCTTGGCACCCCCACCGCAACAACAGGGGATATTGCCATGAAGCCGCACCATGTCGTCGCGCTGGCGCTTGCCGTCACCGCCGCACCGCTTGCCGCCAAGACCAATCCGGTGCTGGCCGCCGCCGAAGCCGCGCGGCCCGAGCAACTCAAGCTCCTCGAAACATTGGTCAACATCGACTCCGGCACCGGCGATGCGGCGGGGGGCAACAAGGTGCAGGCGATCATCGCGGATCGGCTGCGCGCGCTGGGCATGACGGTGAAGACGGTGCCCGCCGAAACGCCGGGCCTCGCCGATAATC
>CANJKQ010000114.1 GCA_947474905.1 Pseudomonadota bacterium
GCAATTTCACCGCATTATGCCGCTCTGGGCGCATGTGGATGTCGAGCCAGCCCTGGCGCGCGGTGCCTTCGATCGTGGCGTCAAGGTCAAGCTCGTCGGCCGCCCCTTCGCGGGCGAAGCGACGCAGGCGGCGCAGCGCGATCTTGATGTTGCGGGTGCCGAGTTCGCGGGTTGAATCGAGGTTCTTGAAGTCGCGTTGATCCCACACTTTCAACGCGCGCTTGTGCTGGCTTTCGCCGCCGATGCGGACGCCTTCGGGATTATAGCCCGAATTGCCATAGGGGCTGGTGCCGCCGGTGCCTATCCATTTGTTGCCGCCTTCATGGCGTCCCTGCTGCTCGGCCAGCCGCTGCTTAAGCGTTTCCATGATCTCGTCCCACGATCCCAAGGACTTGATCGCTTCCATCTCCTCAGGCGTGAGATATTTTTCGGCGACGGCTTTCAGCCATTCGGTGGGGATTTCAGCGGCCTGCACCCCATAGCTGGTGGCGATACCTTTGAAAACCTTGGCAAAGACCTGGTCGAACCGATCGAGCAGGCCTTCATCCTTCACGTAAACCGCGCGCGACAGGAAGTAGAATTGCTCAGGCGTGCGGTCGATCACATCGCGATCGAGTGCCTCTAGCAACAGCAGATGTTCCTTGAGGCTGGCGGGGATGCCAGCGGCGCGAAGCTCGTCGAGAAAGTTGAAGAACATGGGCGCATCCTAACCGGCTTGGGCGCGCGCGCAAAGTTAATCGACCGTTAGAATTTGTCGCTTAAGGCTGCGAGATCGAAGGAGAGGGTGCCGAGCGGCCATGGCAAAGACCGTTGCTGTCGACAAAATTGTTCGGGATGTTGCGCGGCGGTGCGGCGCGCTGGTCATCGATTGTGCGGAAGTGGGCGGCCATGTCTCGCACGTTTCGGACCGGATGGACCAGACCATTGCCGACCTCGACCGATTCGATCGGGTTGCCCAGCAATTGTCGGACGATCAGGCTGGCGTCAGCGCCGCGATCGAACGCGCGCGCGATCTGTCGACCGAGGTCCGCGAAAAGCTGGACCATGGCCGCGCCTCGATCATCAATTCGGTCGCCGGTTTTCAGGATCTGACCGCGCTGGTTCAGCAGCTCGCCGACGGCATGGCGCGGATCGGTGACGCGCTGGGCCAGGTTCAGCAGGTTTCGCAAATGATTGGCGGAATCGCCCGCCAGACCAACATGCTCGCGCTTAATGCCGCGATTGAGGCGGCGCGGGCCGGCGAAGCGGGCCAGGCTTTTGCGGTCGTCGCCACCGAGGTAAAGAAACTCGCCCAGAGCACGCGCGACGCGACGCTGGCGATCAACAAGACCGTCACGCATCTTGCGCAGGAAGCCGAACATTTTGGCAGCGCGATTGAGCTTGGCGTCAGCGAAAGCCAGGTAGCACGCGCCAATATCGCGGCCATCGAGCAGACGGTCGACGATATCGGATCGATCGTTTCACTGGTCGATGAGCAGACCGATGGCATTGGCCGTTCAACTGAGAAAATGCACGCCAGCATCTCGATTGTGAAGGAGGAGATGGCGGCATCGGCGCAATCGACCCGGTCAAACGGCGAGGCGCTTCGCGAGGCGCGGCGGCGGCTTGAGGGGCTTGAGACGCTCGGCAATCTGATGCTCGACGAGCTCGCCTCCAGCGGTCTCGACATCGACGATTCGCCGTTCATCGCCAAAGCGATCGACGTTGCACGCGATATCACCGCGCTGGTTGATGGCGCCATCGCCGCAGGGCGGATCAGCATCGACGATGTCTTTGATATCGATTACCAGCGCATTCCCGGCACCAACCCGCCACAATTTTCCACCCGCTTCAATGGCTTTGCCGACGCGCATATCCGCCCGATCCTGGACCGAGTGATGGCGGAAACGCCGCGATCGATCGGCTGCGTGATCAGCGACATTACCGGCTATCTGCCCACGCACCTGACGCTGCGCTCACAACCGCAAGGCGCCGATCCCGAATGGAACAACACCTGGTGTCGCAACCGCCGCAAGATGGGGCTCGACGATGCCACCCAGCGCGCGGTCGACAGCACCGCGCCGGCAATGCTGAACTGCTATCGCATGGAGCTTGGCCGGCATGAATTCCTGCCGCTCAAGAACGTGTTCGTGCCGCTGTATTTTGGCGGCCGACGCTGGGGCAATTATGAGCTTGCCTATGTCGACCGGCAGACGGCGGCGGCGGATTCGATCACCCAGCAGGCGCTGGAACGCAGCCTGGCATCAATGCGATCCATGAGCGATCGCCTCGTCGCCTGACCCCCTATTTGCCTCAGCGATAAGCGTCGATCAGCGCGCCGACCTCGTCGGGCTGGCTGCCCGTCAGTTCAGGATTGGCGCGCGGACGCGGGGTTTCGCCCAGCGGGGCGGGGTAGATAAAGCCATAGACTGGATAGACGCTCGACCCCAGACCATCCCGGTCGCGATACCAGACCTTGACCGCGCTCCAGTCATTGTCGGGGGACATATCGGTCAAGGTCACGTCCTGCTCGGCATGGCCGCGCTCGCCATTGATGGGCGACCAATTGGCATGGGTGATCATGACGACGCGGGCATCGACGACCCGGCTCACCACTGCGACATGGCCCAAAGGCAGTCGTGCGGTGCGGGCAAATACGACGACCGCGCCGCGGCGTGGCGTATAGCCGCGTTGATAGCGCCCGGCTGCCCGATCCCACCACGTCCAGGCATCCCCATAAATCTGGATGCCTGAGGCGGCGCGGGCAAAGGGCACGCATTCGCCGACATAATCGAGCAGCGACTGCGCCCTCGCCGGCGCGGCAATGGCCATAGTTGCGGCAAGCAGGACGGGCAGGACGCGCATATCCTGGCCGTAACGCGTCGGCGGTCGAAAAAGCGTTGGTCCTTATGGTTAACCCAGATGTAACCCGCCTAGAGCCGGTTTGTACGTGCGCGCTCGCCCAGATGAAAGGCGCTCGGCTTGGGGGTGCGCTTAAACGTGGCGCGGTCGACCGACACCAGGCCAAAGCGCTGTTTATAGCCGAAAACCCATTCGAAATTGTCGATCAGCGACCAGTGGATATAGCCGCGCACATCAATCCCTTCGTCAATGCAAGCGCGCACACCGGCAAGCGCCCGGTCGATATAGGCGATGCGGCGGGTATCGTCGTCGGTGCCGATGCCGTTTTCGGTGACATAGATGGGTTTGCCGATGTGCTTGGCGGCCCAGCGGATGGTGGCGCCCAGCGCCTCGGGGTAGAATTCATAACCTGCCGCGGTCAGCTCCGCGCCTTGCGGCGGCGGCAACAGACCATTGGCATCAAGCCGGGCGCGCGTATAGGTTTGGACACCGACAAAGTCGGCCTTGGCCGCCTGCGCGATCCAGGGTCCATAGATTGCTTCTTCATAAGCGGCGGCCTTGTTATCCGGGCCGACGCCTTGCACGTCCTGCATGCTGATCGTCACGCCGACGGGAAAATCGCCCGGCCCGGCCTTGATTGCCTGGAACGCCAATTCATGCGCATGGACCTGATTGGCTTCCGACTTGGCAAGATCGGCGAACAATACCGAGGCGAACCGGTCTGACCCGCTCGCCTTGGCACAGGCGCTCAGCATGGCGCGGACGAGTGGCTCAATCGCTTTGAGCTCGGGCCGGGCCTGAATGACTCGGGCGATGTTCGCCTCGTTGAAGGTTGAGGCGGCGCTGATCATCGAGCCCAGCTTCGCGGTCGCCTTTTCGGCAAAGCGGGCGAAAATCTGGGGGCTGTCGGGGTGCTCGAACCCGCCCTTGGCGGCGAACCAGCGTGGTACCGTCCAGTGGCTATAGGTGACCACGGGCGCCAGGCCGTGCTTGTGGCATTCTTCGAGGATGCGGAGATAATGATCGAGCTCGGCTTCGCTGAACCGGCCCGGCTCGGGTTCGATCCGCGCCCATTCGATGCCGAAACGGTGCGCGTTGAACCCGAGCTTCGCCGCCAGTGCAATATCCTCGGCATAGCGATGATAGCTGTCGCACGCATCAAGCGATGGCTCCTGAAACAGCGTGGGCCGCACATTTTCGGCGAGCCAGAAGTCTGAATTGACGTTGTTGCCTTCAATTTGATGCGCGGCAGTGGCGGTGCCCCACAAAAAGCCCTTGGGCAGGGGCTTTGCCGGTTTCGGCGCTGTCGCCATGGCCGGCGATGCGGCGGCAGCGGCCAGCCCGGCTGCGCTGGCGATCAAGGTGCGGCGATTAATCCCGGTGCCTTCAGTCATAATGTTCCCCCCTGCATGATGGTGTTGCGCCCCGGCCTTGCTTCTGCAAGCCCGCCGTCAAGCGCGATCGGCCGACGCGCCAGCGATACCAGCACGAACGAAATGATCATGAGCAGATACCACGCCGCCAATTTGGTGATCGGCACGAGCGACCATTGATCGGTCTGCGACGGGTAGCGCCAGCTGTGCGAAAACGTGCCGATATTCTCCGCAAACCAGATGAACAGCGCGACCAACAACCAACCGACCAGCAGCGGCATCCAGCGCGGCTGGCGCCAGCTGGTAAAATACACGCGCGTCCGCCAGAATATCAGCCCGGTCAGCGCGAACAGCAGCAGCCGCGCATCGGGCAACCAGTGGTGCGCGAAAAAATTGACGTATATCGCCACCGCCAATGCGAGCGTTGCCGCGCGCGGCGGGTAATGGCTGAACCGGAAATCGAAAATCCGCCAGACGCGCGCGATATAGCTGCCGACAGCGGCATACATGAATCCGCTGAACAGCGGCACCGCGCCAATCCGCAGCACGCCCGCTTCGGGATACGCCCATGATCCGTATGCCGTCTTGAACAGCTCCATCGCCGTGCCGGTCACGTGAAAGGCAAGGATGACGATCGCTTCCTCCCGGCTTTCCAGCCGCAAGACCAGCATGGCGACCTGGATGGCAATCGCCGCGAGCGTCAGGAAGTCATAGCGCGCGATTGGCGCTGTCGCCGGGTAAAGAAAATGCGTCGCGAGCAGCAAGCCCAACATCAGCGCGCCGAACAGGCAGGCCCAGCCCTGCTTGAACACGAACAGCGCGAATTCGTAGAGAATGGCGGGCGCGCCATGCATGGGCTGCGCCGCCTCCAACCTTGCCCGAACCCA
>CANJKQ010000115.1 GCA_947474905.1 Pseudomonadota bacterium
CAAGCCACGCTCCCCGCAGCGCGCGGGAACTCGGCCGGCCTCGATCATGGCGGTGGCGAGGTCTTCGGCGGGGAAGAGCGTGCCGGCGTTAGCGCTGGCCGGGGCGGTCGCCCCGGGCGTGCCGGTGAGCGGGTTGGTGCAGACGAGCTGGCTGCCGCGGCGTGGTTTGCCGTCAAAGCCGGTGGAGCGATCATAAGTGTCGATCACCAGCGACGGGTCGGCAGGTTCGGCGAAGCTTTCCCAGGACAGGATGCAGCCGCGTTGGTCGGCGCGGGTGCATTCGGGCAGGCCCATGGCGGGGAGATCGTTGCTCTGGCTGACCGGCCAGCCGACGACATAGGCGGCAACGACACGGCGGGCGAGCGGGGTGCCGGCGACCTTGTCCTTGAGAAGATGCGTCAGGTGGAGCGCACCCTGGCTGTGGCCGGCGAGGATGATCGGGCGGCCCGGTCCGATCTGCTTGAGGAAGGCGGCAAAGGCGGTCTGGACGTCGCCGTAGGCGAGGTTGAGCGCGCGGCCAGCGTCTGCCGCGTCGGTGAGGAAGGAACCGAAGGTCGCCTGGCGATAGCGCGGCGCCCAGATCTCGCCCGCCTCGTTGAACACGCTAGCCTGGCCGCGGAGGAACAGCGCGGCGCGATCGTTCGCTTCCTTGTCATCAAGCGGGGCGTTCCAATGGTCGCCGCTGAGGTATGACGTAGGGTGGATGAAGAAGACGGCCGGGCCGCCGGGCGTGGTGCGTGGCTGGTAGCCAGCTGGGGTCCATAGCGCGGGGTTGCCGGGCAGGTCGGGGCGGGCAAGCCACATCCCGGGATCGTCATAGGCCTGCGCGGCTGCCTTTCCCTTCGGTTCAAAGGGTCGGCCGGGCACGAAGGTCCAGCGGATAAGGTCATTGCCCCAGATGCGGTAAACCACGGCCCCGGTGATCGCGAGCGCGATGAGGAAGGCGATGACGTAGAGGAACTTGCGCGCCATGGCTGCGCGGCCTGCCCGAGTGGGCGCGCGCGCGCAACTGGTGGTGTGACGGCGGGTGGGTTAGGCGGCCGCCATCTCCATGGCCGTAGTGTCGGCGAGGCTGGTGCCGTCGAGGATGCGGGCGGTTTCATCGCGGACGCGGGCCATCGACTTGCGGATCGCGCAGTCCGCCTCGCTTTTGCAATCCTTGCACGGCCGATAGGCGGTGCGGCTGACGCACGGGACTAGCGCCAGCGGACCCTCGATCACGCGGATGATCTCGCCGAGCGAAATGAGGTGCGGTGGGCGCGAGAGCATGTAGCCGCCCATCTTGCCGCGGTGGCTGTGCAGCAGGCCCGCATCGCGCAGATCGGCAAGGATCAGTTCCAGGAACTTGCGCGGAACATTCGCCTCCGTCGCGATGCGGTTCATGGGCACGGGCGGGCCGCCGGCCGGCATGGTCGCGAGAAAGATCATCGAGCGCAGGGCGTAACGGGAACGCTGGGTAAGCATGATATCCTGTTATATGCACTCGCATTATGGCCGCCGAAAGGCGCCCCTTTCAACTTTGTGACGGCCGCCCTATATCGGTGGGGCTCGCGGGGCTTGCCCCACGGCTATGGCGATAAAAGCCGGCGAAAAATAGGCACAGCGGACCCGGGGGCAGTACCCGGCGGCTCCACCATCGCAGCTGCTTTCAGCAGCTTCGTTGACGGGGCCGAACCAGGATCGACGTGTGTTGAAAGGCGCTGGTCTTTGCTCGGAATGGGACCACCGTGACGGCCCATACACAAGTGCCAACGATAACGAGGCGCTCGCGATTGCGGCCTAACCCAAGTCCTCACGGACTAGGTTAGTCAGACAAAAGCGCGGTTCGGGCCACACCGGGCAACAGAAGTGGATTCCAGCGGCCGCCGGAGGGGCCGGGCAACAGAACCCTCCGGAACTTTCCTGTCCTGGCTGCTGGGCTCGCTCACGCGGGCTAATCGATGACTGCAAGCCCTACGGCGCCTCGGTCACGGCATAGCTGAGCGTCGCGCTGCCATTGGCCGGCACCATGGCCGACCAGATGAGTTTGCCATCGCGCTTGGTAAGCCGCGCACCCGACGCCGTATATCGCTGCCCGTCACCGACCAGCAATTTGGCTTCATAGGCGATCGGCCAGGGATTGGCGTTGGTGACATCCAGCCGATAGCGGTGGGTGCGGCCCCGCGTCGCAAGCTCGGTCACGTCGGCATTGACGGCGGGCGAGGTGCCGAGCTTCACCTCGACATCCTCGTTCACCGCCTTGTCAGCCAAGGGGGCCGCGCCGACCAGGATGGGCCGCGCCCCCGCCTGCTCAAACACCGCGACTTGCCCCGCCGGCAGCGGCGCGCCGAGATGGTTTTCGGGCGTATTGCGCGTGCGTAACGTCAGATAGGGGCCGTCCGCGCTGCCATAGCTGATGATGCTGACGAACAGCGGCGTCACCTTGACGCCCCGATTGTCGAGGAAGGCGACTTGCTTTTCGCTTTTGGCGGCGACCGTTACGCGGTCGGGCACGCGATAGAGCTTGAGGTCGCCGAGCTGCTCCAATGCCGCCGTGCGCGCGCCGGTGACAACGACGTCCATCTCTCCGGCGCGCGCCATCATCGGCGCAGGCGGCGGCGGCGGCGGGGGCACCGAGGTAAAAATGGGCAGGCCGTTAACCAGCGGCCGATGCGTCGCATAATCGGGATCGGGCCAGCAGCTGAGGCGCAGCGACCCCGCCTGATACGCGCCGAACTGCGGCGGGGACTGGCGATTGAGCCGCCCCGCCACGACCTGCAGCGTCGCGCCGTCGAAGCTCGTGACGTCGTTGGACGCCAAGGTCAGCCAGGCGAACAGGTCAGCGCTCGCCCCGTCCTTGCCGCCCTCTCCACCGCCCATCGTCGCGACATAATCGGCCTGCCAGTCAAAACCACCGGCGAGGTAGGACAAGGTGATCGTCACCGTCCGCGCGACAGGGCTGTCGGTGGCGACGGACAGCGTCGGTTTGGCGGAAAGATCGGCGGGGACCGCATCGTACACGATCGTCTCGGGCAGGCCCGAACAGCGCAGCGCCTCCTGCCCGCCCGCCACCTGCAGCACCGCCGCGCCCGCCGCCGACGAGCGGATGATCGCCTGTTCCTCCTCAACCTTGCCGGTCTTGCGATTGGTGCGGCGAATAAGGACGCGGCGACCGAGCGCGCGGTCGTAGAGCGTGCGCGGGCTGAGCAGATCGGCGTCGAGATTCTTCTCCCGCACATCGCCGGGCAGGCCGGTGATGATCGCGCTTTCGGGGAAGATATTGCCCGCCACGCCTTCAAACCGGATCACCGCCGGGCCAGCGGGCAGCGTCACGGTGCGCGTCTCCGAAATCAGCGCAAAGCCCTGCGGATTGTCGCGCGCAATCGGCTCATTGCCCCGGTGGGGCGCGCGATAGACGGTGACCGAAACCGCGCTTGGCGCGGGCGAGACGATCGACACGGGCGGCGCGCCCGTCTGCCCCGCCGCCGGGGCAGCGAGCAGCAGCAAAGGGGCAAGCGGCGCGGCGCGCATGGCGAGCTCAATACCGGGTATCGAACGTCACCGTCAGCGTCGCGCTGTCATTGGCGGGCACCGGCACGTGCCACACCGCCTCGTCCGACGATCGGCGTTCATGCGCCAGACTTTCCTGGCTGATCCGCGTATCGTCATACCACCAGTCGAGCCCGCCCTGCACGACATCGACCGTCACCGCGTCGGGCCGGGCATTGGTGAGGGTATAGGTCATCAGCGTGCGCCAGTGATACTCGCTGATCCTCGTCCGCTCGGTCACCACCGGCTTGACCTTCACGTCAAACGCATCGCCGGTCTTGATCGCCAGCGTCGATCCCATTGGCGTGTGGCTGATCTGGTTTTCGCCGATAAATTGCGGCTCCCCCTTGGCGTCGCGCATATAGATGCGCACCGTGCCGGCGGGCAGCGCGTCGCCAAGCCCGCCCTTGGCCGAGCTTGAAAAGCTGATGACGGTGGCGGCGCTTTGCGGATCGTCGAGCGATTGCAACCAGCCGCTGCGATATTCATAGCCGCGCCGCGCGGGCACGCCCCCGATGCTCAGAAAACTTACCTGCTTCTGCTGATTGGCGGCAATCGTGGTGCGATGGTCGATGGGATAAAGATAATAATCGCCCAGCCTTGCGCGCGCGGCGGTTTCGGTGCCCGCGCGCGTGCCCGGGGCAATGCCGCGACCGCCATTTGACCGCCCGCCCGGATTGCCCGCGACCAGCACCGTGTCGGCATTGACGAACGGCGTGTTGCCGTTGTTGCGCAGCGTTACCCAGCCCTGCACGTCGATCGTCGACTTGGCTTCATCGAACAAAGCGACATAATCGGCCGACCAGCTCATGCCGTTGGTCAGATAGCTCAGCGTCACCGGGCGCGGCCCGCCCGATTTGGTGTCGAGCGTTACCGACAGCGTCGGCCGCGCGCGCAGATTGGGCGGCAGCGAGGAAAACAGCACGCGCACCGGCAAGCCATCATCGCGCAGCACCTCGATATGGTCGCCGACCTGCAGCACCACTCCATCGTTAGAGGCAAGCACCTTGGCGGGCAGGCGCGTTTCGGCGCCCGTGCCGGGATTGGTGCGAACCAGCGTGATGGTCTGCCCTACCGCCTTTTCCATCAGCGCCGCCGGGGTGAGCAGATCATAATCGTAATTCTGTTCGATAATCGTCGTGCCCGCCGCGCTCAGCCGCACGGTTTGGGGCCGGATCAGGCTGGACACGTCCTTGAATTCCTGACGCGACACGCCGCCGGGCAGCGTCAACTCGCGCACATCCTGGACGAGCGCCGTGCCATCCGAATAGATGGTGACGGCGACATCGCCCTGCGCGGTCCGGTCAAGCGTTGGCTGTTCGGGCGCGGCCTGCGCCTGTGCTGCCCCCGGTATCGCCAGCAGCGCGACCCAAAAACCGTAACGCATTGCCCTCTCCCGCTTTATCTGCCGCGGGATGGTTAGGCCCGCGATATGACGGGCCAATGTCATCTTGTCACCTGAAGCGGCGATGAACGGAAAGGGTCAGCTAGGCCGCCCGACCGCCCTCCCCCGCAAGGGAGAGGGCCTGGCCTGACTCACGCCGGTGTCGTCTCATCGGCGG
>CANJKQ010000116.1 GCA_947474905.1 Pseudomonadota bacterium
AAGCCGCATGACAAGAAGGATCCCGCGACGCGCAGCTTTCAGGCAATCCGCATCCATGTGAATGCGGAGCTTGCCGAATTGAGCGACGGTCTGGCCGCAGCGGAACGCGCGCTGAAGCCGGGCGGGCGGCTGGCGGTGGTGACCTTTCACAGCCTGGAAGACCGCATTGCCAAGCGTTTCCTGAAAGAGCGCGGCGGCGCCATGTCGGCCGGATCGCGGCACTTGCCCGCGCAAGCTGCGGGGGTCGCGCCCAGTTTCACGCGCCTGAGCCGCGCGATCCGCGCGAGCGAGGCGGAAATCGCCCGCAATCCGCGGGCACGATCAGCAACCTTAAGGGCGGCGATGCGTACCGACGCCGCCCCGTGGCCGGTGGGAGAAGCACGGTGACGGCAGCGTATCGTATGAGGGGCCTGGGCTGGTTCATGGCGGTGGTCGCCGTGGCGCTGGGATTTTACCTGGTGTCGCTGCAAGTGGCGGCCGAGCGCAAGAAGCTGGATGATGTCAACCGCGCCATCGCCCAGACCCACCATACGCTGCGCCAGCTGCAAACCGAATTCGATACGCGCGCCAATCTTGCCCAGCTGGAGCGCTGGAACGGCACGGTGCTGGCGATGGCGGCGCCCAATGCCGATCAATTCATGACCGACGACACGCAACTGGCGATGGTCGATTTCCGCAGCGGGGATGGGCGCGCGACGGCGCGACCGGCGACCTATGTGGTGCCGGCGCTGCCCGTCGATGCGGATCGCACCGCGCCCGCCGCCCCGCCCGCGGCTCAGGCGCTGGCGGCCGCACCACCGCCGTCGTCATCGGCCCCGGACACGGCAAAGCCGCAAGCCCAGCCAAAGGCGACGCCACGCCCGGCGCCGATCGGCCCGGTGATGATGGCGGATGCAGCGCCGCGCCCGGTCAGCAAGGCACGGCTGGTCCCGGCGGCGGCGGCGGCGCATCTGCAACCCGTGCGCCGCGCGGCGACGGCGGTCGCGATGGTCAGCCGCCGCGCCGCCGATGACCGCACGCTGAGCGACTTGTTGAGCCGCGCCGACATCGCGACCGAGAGCGGGCGGTGAGCGTCGTCGTCGCCCGCGTCGCCACCGCCCGGCGCCCCGCCGCGCAGCGCCAGGCCCAGACCGCGACCGCGCAAGTGCGGCTGATGATGCTGATGCTGATGATCGCGGCGGGCGTGCTGCTGATTATCCTGCGGCTTGCCTGGCTGGCAGTGTTTGCCAGCCCCGCCACGTCGCTTGACGGCGCGGCGGCGCTGGTGCCGTTGCGCGCCGATATTGTCGACCGCAATGGCGCGCCGCTGGCCCGCACCATCGATGCCTGGTCGATCGGCATTCATCCCCGCCAGGCGATCAACGACCGCAATGAGCTGGCGCAGAAGCTGGCGCAGCTGATGCCGGAGCATGATGTCAGCTGGTATGCAGCGGTGCTGCGATCGGGCCAGAATTTCGTCTATCTTCAGCGCCGGGCAATGCCCGATCTGGTTGCCAAGGTGAATGCGCTGGGCGAGCCCGCCATTGCCTATGCCCGCGAACCCGAGCGGCTATACCCGCAATCCAGCCTGGCCGCCCATGCGCTGGGCTTTGTCGACCTGGATGGCCATGGCAATAGCGGCATGGAGCGCGCGCTGGACGATCAACTGATCAACCCTGCGCTGCGCGGCAAGCCGGTCGCGCTCTCAATCGACAGCCGGGTCCAGGCGGCGATGGAAAGCGAGCTGGGCGCGGCGATGGCGAGTTTTCATGCCCATGGCGCGGCAGGCGTCGTGCTGGATGCGCAGACTGGCGAAGTCGTCGCCATGGCGTCGCTGCCGCTGTTCAATCCCAACCATATCCAGGGATCGAGCGAGGACCAGCTGCGCAACAATGTGACGCAGAGCATTTACGAGCTTGGCTCGACCTTCAAGCCGATCACCATGGCAGCGGCGATTGACGATGGCGTCGTCACGTCAATGGCGCGCCGGTTTGACGCGACCCAGCCGCTCGAAATGGGCCGCTTCAAAATCCATGACGATCATGCCCAGAAACGCTTTCTCGATATTCCTGAGGCGCTGATCCATTCCTCCAACATCGTCACCGCACGCATAGCCGATGAGTTGGGCGCCGAGCGGATGCAGGCGATGTTCAAGAAGCTCGGCTTCGATACCCGCCCCGATATCGAACTGCACGAGCGGCAAAAGCCGCGCTGGCCGCAATTTTGGGCGCGGGTGACCGTGATGACGAGCGGCTATGGCCATGGCATCGCGGTGACGCCGCTGCACCTCGCCAGCGCTTATGCCGCGCTCGTCAATGGTGGTGTGTGGCGCCCGGCGACGTTGCTGAAAGTGGCGCCGGGCCATGCCGCCGAAGGTCGGCGGGTGATTTCGGAGGCGACCAGTGCGCGGATGCGCCAGTTGTTGCGCCTCGTCGTGCTGCAGGGCACGGGCAGGAAAGGCGAAGCGCCGGGCTATCGCGTCGGCGGCAAGACGGGCACGGCTGAAATTGCCATGAAGAGCGGCTATTCCAGGAATCGCAATGTCTCGACCTTCGCTGCCGCTTTTCCCATGGATTCACCGCGTTACGTCGTTATCGCGATGCTCGACTCGCCGGTCGGCAATGCCCAGTCGGGCGGGCAGACCACGGCGGCATGGACTGTCGCGCCCGTCGTCTCGCGCGTTATCATGCGGACCGCGCCGATGCTGGGGGTGATGCCCGACACCAACCGCGACATCGACGTGTCGGAATTGCTGCCGCTCCTCTGGCACGCGCCGGGCGAGGACCAGGCGGTGCCGGAATGATCGTGCGATGAAGCTGGCTCAGCTCATCGACGGGGCCAATAGCCCGGACAGCCCGGTGACGGGCTTTGCCATTGATCATCGCAAGGTTGCGCCGGGTACGGTGTTTGGCGCGTTTCCCGGCCAGCGGTTCAATGGCGAGGATTTCATCGGGGCGGCAGTTACGGCGGGGGCGATTGCCGTCGTGGCCCGGCCCCAGGTGCAAGTGACAGGGGCCTGTCACGTCGCCGCCGACAATCCGCGCGAGGCCTTTGCCGCCCTTGCCGCCCGCTTTTTTGCGCCTTTCCCGGAAAGCTGCGTCGCGGTGACCGGGACCAACGGCAAGACCTCGACGGTCGAAATGACGCGGCAATTGTGGCGGATGGCGGGGCTGAGCGCGGCGTCGATCGGCACGCTGGGCGTCACCACGGCGGATGATCGCGCGACGACCGGCCTGACCACGCCCGATGTCGTGACGTTTCTCTCCAATGTGGCCGGGCTGGCGCGCGAAGGCGTGACGCATCTTGCCTTTGAGGCATCGAGCCACGGCCTGTCGCAATATCGCATCGATGGCCCGAAAGTATCGGCAGCAGCGTTTACCAACCTCAGTCGCGATCACCTCGATTACCACAAGGATATGGCGGATTATTTCACCGCCAAGATGCGGCTGTTTTCAGAAGTGCTCGATCCCGCCGGCACCGCCGTGGTCTGGGTCGATGGCAATGAATATGCGCCGCGCGTCATCGATCTGGCGCGAGAGCGGGGCAACCGGCTGATGACCGTAGGGCCGGGGGGCGACGCGCTGCGGCTGGTGCGGCGCGATCCGACGCTGCTCGGGCAAGGGCTGGTGATTGCCGCCGAAGGCCGCGAGCTCAAGGTGACATTGCCGCTGATCGGCGCCTATCAGGCCGCCAATGCCTTGACCGCAGCGGCGCTGGTGATCGCGACGGGCGGCGATGTCGCGCAGACCATCGCCAATCTCGCCCGGTTGCAGCCCGTGCGCGGACGGCTGGAACGCGCCGTCATCGCCAAGTCGGGCGCGCCGGTCTATGTCGATTATGCGCATACGCCCGATGCGGTGGAGGCCGCCATCGCCGCACTGAAGCCGCATGCGGGCGGACGGCTGATCGTGGTGCTGGGTGCCGGCGGCGATCGCGATCAGGGCAAGCGCGCGGCGATGGGGCGGGTCGCGGCCGAGGCCGCCGATGTTGTTTACGTCACCGACGACAATCCCCGCACCGAACAGCCCGCGCAAATTCGCGCCCAGATCATGGAAGGCGCACCCAGCGCGATCGAAATTGGCGACCGCCGCCGCGCAATTGGCGCCGCGATTGCCGATGCAGGGCCGGAGGATATCGTGCTGATCGTCGGCAAGGGGCATGAGCAGGGGCAGATCATCGGCGATTTGGTGCTGCCCTTCGACGACGTCACCGTTGCCCGGGAATGCGCGGCATGAGCGCGCCGCTGTGGACATCCGCCGACATTGCCACCGCAACGGGCGGGCAGGCGTCGGGCGATTTCGCCGCAAGCGCGGTCACCTTTGACTCGCGCGAAGTCGAGCCCGGCGCGCTGTTCATCGCGCTTAAAGGTGCGGCGACGGACGGCCATCGCTTCATTGACGAGGTGTTTGCGCGGGGGGCGGCCGGCGCCATCGTGTCGCAACCGATTGCGCAGCCGCACGTGCTGGTGCCCGATACCATGGCGGCATTGGAGGCGCTGGCGGTGGCGGCGCGCGCGCGGACAGCGGCGACGATCATCGGCGTGACGGGGTCGGTCGGCAAGACGGGCACCAAGGAAGCGCTTGCCGCCGCGCTGGAGCGCAGCGCGCCCGCCCGGGTGCATCGCTCAGTGAAAAGCTATAACAACCATACCGGCGTGCCGTTGAGTCTTGCCCGCATGCCGGCCGATAGTCGCTATGGCGTGCTCGAAATGGGGATGAACCACGCTGGCGAGCTTGCCGCGCTGACTCGCTTCGCCCGGCCCCATATCGCGATCATCACCGCGATTGCGCCTGCGCATATCGAGTTTTTCGACAGCGAAGAGGGCATTGCCGACGCCAAGGCCGAGATTTTCCAGGGGCTGGAGCCGGGCGGGGTCGCGATCGTGCCGTTTGATAGCCGCCATTATGCGCGGCTCGACGCGGCGGCGCGCCTTCATGCCGAAGCCGTCATCAGCTTTGGCCTCAACCAGGGTGCCGATGTCCGCGCGGTTGAAACGATGCGGACCGAAACCGGCGGCACCTTCGTCACCGCCCGGCTGCGCGAGCGGGAGCTGAGCTTCACCATCGGCTTGCCCGGCGCGCATTGGGTGTCGAA
>CANJKQ010000117.1 GCA_947474905.1 Pseudomonadota bacterium
CCGCGCCGACAATCTCGACCGCCCGCTAATCGCGACGCCCTCTCTGCCGGTTGATGCGACCGTGACGGCGCCGTCCACGTTGCAACCGGCACAGCCAAGTGCCCAATCCACGCCCACCTCGTCCGATGACGACAGTTACGCCAGCCTCGCCGAGGCGATTGCCGACCGACAGGTTCCTCAAACGCTCGATGGCGACCTGCGTTGCCTGGCCGAAGCGGTTTATTTTGAAGCCAAGGGCGAGCCGCTGGCGGGCCAACTGGCCGTGGCCCAGGTCATCCTCAATCGCGCCCAATCGGGTCGCTTCCCAAAATCGGTCTGTTCCGTGGTGACGCAGGCCGGCCAGTTCGCCTTTGTTCGCGGCGGCAAATTGCCCGCGACGCCCAGGCTGAACGGCCAGTTCCGCACCGCCGTGGCGATTGCCATGGTGGCAATGGACGGTGACTGGGACAGTGACGCGCCCGACGCGCTGTTTTTCCACGCACGTCGCGTCACCCCCGCCTGGCGGATGACCCGCGTCGCCTCAATCGGCAACCACGTCTTTTATCGCTGATTGATGTGGGGGCGTTGTCCCCACTTTTCACTGTTCATCAAATGTTCTAGTGCTGGGGGATGGCCACCGAGCTTTCCCCCGGCGCTGACCCGTTGCCGCAAACCGCCGCCGATGTTGCGCGCGGGGTGACGCGGCTGTTCGTCCGGCATGATTTGCTGGCGATTGGAGAAGTCCCGCTGGATGGTGGTCGTCGTGCCGATCTGATGGCGGTGGATGCGCGCGGGCAGATCGTGATCGTCGAGATCAAGGTGTCGCGCGCCGATTTGCTGAGCGATGGCAAATGGATGGATTATCTTGCGCATTGCGACCGGTTTTTCTGGGCAGTGCCGGCGGGGTTTGACGTCGCGCCGCTGATGAGCGACGCCTTCCTGCCCGAACGAAGCGGCATCATCATCGCTGATCGCTATGACGGGTCGATTTTGCGGGAGGCGCACAGCATGCCGCTGCCGGCCGCCACGCGCAAGCGCGTGACCCTGGGGTTTGCCCGGCGCGCGGCGCGCCGGTTGATCCTGGCGAACGATCCCGAGGCGGGGTTGCTCGGTGGCTAGATTTTTGGCCCAGCGACGGCCTTGCGCTCGCGCTTGGGGGTCGCATCGATCAGCTTGGTGATTTCAGGAATCCGCTTGTCGGCATGGGCATAGCCGCGTGCCGACTGGCCAGCGAGCGAATCGGCCTGGTCAGGATCGGCGCCCGCCGCCAGCAATTGGCGGACCAGATCGATATCACGACGCTGCACGGCGCGGATCAACGGCGTTTCGCCGCCGTCATTGCCCAGATTGACGTTGGCCTTGTAATCGAGAAGCGCACCGACCACGCCATCCGCGCTCAGCTCCACCGCAATCATCAGCGGTGTATTGCCATGGTTGTCGCGCAAATTGGGGTCGGCGCCGCGTTGCAGCAGAAAGCGGGTATAGGTTGCATCGTTGCGTTTGGCGACAATGTGCAGGGCGGTTTCGCGGTTGTTGATATCGCGCGTGTTGACGATCGTTGTCCCCGGCTTGTTGAGCGCGGCTTCGACTTCCTCGCCCTTGGCATCCTTCACTGCCTGCAGAAACCGGTATCCCTCTGATCCGCCAAACTGGGCCGTGGCGGGGGTGGCGAGCGCGAGCAGCGCGAGGACCAGGAGTGGATGACTGGGCAGCTTCATCATGGTTCGCATCTAATCCCCAAAAAGCCGTTGGCGCAATGATGGGGCGCCTGTGCGACCCCTGGTTGGCCTTGCATCGCTGACGCTAACAGATCATGGCTGGCTGCGCCATGAATGACCTGTTTCGACGCGGCATGGCGCTTGCGCTGCCGCTTATGCTTGTCGCCGGATGCTCCCCCGCTCAGCGATCGATCGACCCACCGCTGGCGCACGCGCAAATCGGCGGACCCTTCACCCTTACCGACCAGAATGGCCGCCGCGTCAGCGATCATGATCTGGCTGGCAAATTTCGGCTGATCTATTTCGGCTATACCTATTGCCCTGATGTGTGCCCGGTTGATGTGCAGAATCTGGCGCATGGGGTGAAGGTGCTCGAAAAGCGCGATGCGGCGCTTGCCCGACAGATTGTGCCGATTTTCATCACCGTCGATCCGGCGCGCGACACGCCTGCGGTGCTGAAGCAGTTCGTCGGCGCCTTTCACCCGCGGATGCTGGGCCTGACCGGTTCGCCCCAAGAAATTGCCAAGGTCGCCAAGGAGTTCGGGATTTTTTACAAGGCCGAACCCAAGGACGCGACCGGCGCCTATACCGTCGACCATAGCCGCGTCGCCTATCTGATGGGGCGGGACGGTCGCCCGCTCGCACTCGTCCGCCATGACGGCACGCCTGACCAGATCGCCGACGATCTTCAACAATGGGCGCGCTGAGCGTGGCCGATCGCTTCTGGGAGACGACACCGCTCGAAGCGCTCGACCGCGCCCAATGGGAGGCCTTGTGCGATGGCTGCGGCAAATGCTGCGTCCACAAGCTGGAGGATGAAGATACCGGCGAGCTGCTTCCCACCAATGTCGCCTGCCGCCTGCTTGACCGGCGCGAGGGCCGCTGCACCGATTATCGCCATCGCCGCGCGCTGGTGCCCGAATGCGTCCGGCTGACGCCGGCGAGCGTGCTGACGATCGACTGGCTGCCCTCCACCTGCGCCTATCGATTGCGCGCGGAAGGCAAGCCACTGCCTGGCTGGCATTATCTGGTCTGCGGTGATCGTGAAGCTGTCCATCGCGCCGGCATGTCGGTGCGCGGCTGGACCGTCTCTGAAATCGAGGCGGGCGAGCTAGAACATCATTTGATCGATCGCGAGCTGTAATGCGCGCCTCGGCGCCCGACGATCTGGCGGCGGCGCTCGACATTGTCCGCCATCCCCGCGCGCGGCGGCTGCGGCTGTCGATGGATCCGGCGAGCGGCCGGGTGCGGCTCACGCTGCCGCCGCGCGTGTCACTTGCGGAGGGGTTGCGCTGGGCAGACGGGCATCGCGGCTGGATGGCGGCGCAGCAACAGCGCTTGCCGACGGCGCGGCCATTCGTCGCGGGGGCGGCAGTGCCGTTCGATGACACGACGCTCGTGATCGACTGGCGTCCCCAGGCCGCCCGGCGCGCGGTGCGCGAGGGCAATCTGCTGGTGGTGGGAGGGCCAGCGGAAGGATTGGCAGGCCGGGTGCAACGCTGGCTGAAAGCCCAGGCGCTGGAAATATTGCTTGCCGAAACCGCGCATTACGCGGCGCTGGCCGGGGTCAGCGTCAGCACCGTCAGCATTGGCGATCCGCGCGGCCGCTGGGGCAGCTGCGCATCAAGCGGCGCGATCCGCTATAGCTGGCGGCTCATCCTGGCGCCGGGCTGGGTGCGCCGCGCGACGGTGGCGCATGAAGTGGCGCATCGCGTCCATATGAACCATGGCCCCCGTTTTCACCGGCTGGTGGCCGACCTTTACGGGGCAGACCCCGCACCGGCACGGACCTGGCTCAGGCGCTACGGCGCGGGGCTTCACTGGTTGGGGCGCGAGTCCTGAGGCCGGGCATCGCTTGAGCGCGGGGCGGGGCGGCCATCGCGCGGCACGGGCTGGCCATTGCGGTTGAGCACCTTGTCCATCCATGCCTGGTCAAGCCGTTCCGGCTGGGGCTGGGCTGGGCCATCCGCCGGGGGTGGTTCGCCGCCATCGCCCGGGTTCGCCGGTCCACCCGGTTGGGGCTGCTGCACCGGATTGCCGTCCGCGTCGAAATAGATCGTGTTGTCGGGGCTGTTGAAATAGCTCTCGTCATCAAGGTTGGGCAGTTCCTGCGGCAGCGTTACCTGGGTGTCGAACTGTTCGACTGGTCGCTTGGCCACCGCGACGCTCATGAACTGGGCAAAAGCGCGGGCAGGCGCGGTGCCGCCATGCAGGCCGGGGATGGTCCGGGCATCGTCGCGCCCCATCCAGACGCCCGTCGTCAGCCCGCTTGAAAAGCCCAGGAACCAGCCATCCTTGTTTGAAGTCGTTGTTCCCGTCTTGCCCGCGACGGGGCGCCCGATCTGCGCGGCCTTGCCCGTGCCGGTGTTGACAGCGGTCTGCAGCAGATCGGTCATTTGCGCGGCGACAAAGGGGGCGACGAGAACATGGCTGCGATCAACCTCATGGCTGTAGATCGTCTCGCCATTGGCGGTCACCTTGATGATGCCATAGGGCGTTACCGCGATGCCCTTGTTGCCGACCGAGGCAAAGGCACGCGTCATCTCGATCAGTCGGACGTCTGACGTGCCCAGCACCATTGAGGGATAGGTCGAAATCGGCGTGGTGATGCCGAACCTTTTGGCCATGTCGGCGACCGTCGCGAAATGGACTTCCTCGCCCAGCTTGGCCGCGATGGTGTTGATCGAATAGGCAAAAGCGGTGCGCAGCGTGACGGGGCCCGAATTGTGGCGCGAATCATTGCGGGGGCTCCACCCGTCGATCGTCACCGGTTCGTCGACCAGCACATCTTCGGGTTTGTGCCCCGCTTCCAGCGCGGCAAGATAGACGAACAGCTTGAACGACGATCCCGGCTGGCGAACGGCCTGGGTTGCCCGATTGTAAATCGATGAAACATAATCGGTGCCGCCGACCATCGCGCGCACCGCACCATCGCGATCGATCGAAACCAGCGCGCCCTGCGCGCCCTTGGGGGCATTGGCGCGGATCGCGGCATCCGCCGCGCGCTGCATGCCGATATCGAGCGTCGTCCACACCTCAAGCGGGCGCGTCGGTTCATCGATCAACGCCTCAAGCTGGGGCAGTGCCCAATCGGTGAAATAGCGGACGCTGTTCTGCTTGGCTTCGGGAACGAAGCTGATCTGCGCGACATTTGCCTCGGCAATGTCGGCCGCGCTGACTTTGCCGTTTTCCTGCATCAGTTTGAGCACGACGGCGGCACGATCGCGCGCGGCAGCGATATCGGCGGTGGGCGAGTAATTGGACGGCGCCTTGACCAGGCCCGCAATCACCGCCGCTTCGCCGACCGTCAGATGATCGGCGCCATGGCCAAAAAATTTGCGCGCCGCTGCGTCGATGCCATAAGCGCCGCCGCCA
>CANJKQ010000118.1 GCA_947474905.1 Pseudomonadota bacterium
ATCAGGAACGACGGCACTTTGGTCTTGAGAGCGCCGGTCTTGAGCATGTCAGACTGCATCCGCTTGAAGATGCGGACCACGCGCTTGAACTGATGCCCGGTGCGGGCGCGCTTCGCGCGGCCGTTGGCGGCGTGCTGCTCGGGAAAGTTAAGCGTCCAGCTGTCAGCGGTCGAGAGGATCGCGACCCCTTCCAGCGTCTGGTAGCGATTGGCATCGGACAGCCAGGTGACATGATGCAGCCGGATCGCTGGCACGACATCGACCTCGGCGCGGCTGCCAGTGATCCCTTTGATGCGGATCGCCTTCTTGCCGACATCGACATTGGCGCGGCCGAAGCGGGCCGCGAGATCCTTGACGAGATTGACCCGGAGGCCGGTGAAGATCTGCTCGAACGTCAGGCCGCCGTCGCTGTAGCTCAGCAACTGGTCGGCGGCAGGTCGGTGGACATTCTCGTGATATTCGACCTTCAGCAGCGGATGAACGATGCGTAGATCGATGTCGGCATCGCGGCGGACATTGGTGCGGTTGAAGTAGGAGCCTTGCCCCGCGATCTTGATCCGCTGCGCGTTCAGCCAGCCATTGTCGGCGATGGCGGCGGACACATTGGCTTCCGCGCGCTCGATGGTGCCGGCTTCCGTCGTGCTTTCGGGCCGCTCCCAATGGGAGAAGCGATCGTTCCAGGCCGAACGGGTGCGGCAGGGTCCGTCCTGATCGGCCGGCGCGAAAGCGCCCGAACCTAGGAGGATATCGAGAATATTCGGCGCGGGCTGGAGGGGGCTAGGATGGGCTCCGAATAGTCCCGGTAACGCCAGCGCGTTGGTTGTCGGTAACGCTGCACTAGGCTTCAAGCCAAAAAGCGACCCCAGACCATTGTTCGGAGACGACGGTTCTATTAGCTCGTTGAGCCAGTTAATCTTGTCATGACCGGCCATCGCCGCCCCCGGTTTAAGTCCTCCACAAGATGTGGTGAGGCAGTGTAGGATTGAAAGGGTATCGGCACAATCTTTTGCCGCTTTGGCCCAACGACAGTCCGTGTTACAAAACCTCTGAGAGATTTTGATTCCATCTGAGGATTCGTCACATGGCCGCCGCGCCAGAGACCCAGCGAGACCGGCTGCGCGACCTGCTTGTTCAGCACCCCGTTGCGCGGGCGCAAGAGCTGCGCAATGCGGGCATCGCCGCCGCCACGATCGCGCGCGCCGTGAAGGATGGCGAGGTCGAGCGCATCAGTCGCGGCCTCTACCAGCGGCCGGAAGCGTCGATCGATGCTGCGCACGCGCTTGCCGAAACAGCAAAGCGAATTCCTAAAGGGGTGATCGCAATGGTCTCGGCGCTCGCCTTCCACGGGCTCACCGATCAGATGCCGCGCAAGGTCTGGGTCGCGATCGGGCCGGGCGACTGGTCACCTGTCCCTTCCTATCCGCCGACCCGGATTGTCCGCTTCAGTGAAAAATATCTGCGGGAGGGAATCGAGCATCACATGATCTCGGGCATCAGCGTTCCGATCTACTCGGTCCCAAAGACGCTCGCCGACCTGTTCCGTAATTCCAAGCTGGTCGATCGCTCGGTAGCGATGGAAGGGCTGCGCGCCGCACTTGAGCAACGCAAGGCCACACCGGGGGCGATCGCCGAAGCGGCAAAGGCCGGCGGCGCCTGGCGCATCATGCGGCCTTATCTCGAGGCGCTCACGTTCAATGGCTAGGGAGCCGGTCAACCGGGCGGCGTCGGTCAAGGATCGACTGCTCAACCTTGCTCGGCGCGATGGCCGTGTCTTCGACGTCGTGCTTGTGCGCTACGCATTGGAACGCCTGCTCTATCGGCTGTCGGTCTCCGAGCACCGCGATCGCTTCGTGCTGAAGGGCGGCATGCTGGTCACGATCTGGCTGGCCGGGGACAATCGCGAAACCCGCGACGCGGATTTCCTCGGCCATGGCGATGCCAGTGAAGCGACAATCCGGGCGACGTTCGCCGAGATCATGGCAATCGCGAGCGATGATGGTCTGCGGTTTGACATCGACAACATGACCGCCACGACCATCCGCGACGACATGGAATATGGCGGCATCCGCCTGCGCGTGCCGGCCTATCTGGAACGGACCCGGATACCGATGGTGATCGACATCGGCTTTGGCGACGCGCTGCCGGCGCCGCCCGACGAACTGGACTATCCGACCCTTCTCGACATGGAGGTGCCACGGATTCGTTCCTATCCGCCGGCCACCGTCATCGCCGAGAAGTTTCAGGCGATGGTCGCGCTCGGCATCGGCAATGGCCGGATGAAGGACTATTATGATCTTTGGGCGCTGCCGCAGGTCATGCCGATCACCGACGACGACCTGGACGCAGCGATCCAGGCGACGTTCGAACGGCGCCGGACCGATATCCCCCGCTCGCGGCCGCCCGGCTTGTCGCGCGAGCTGGTCGATGACGAGACCAAGCAGCGCCAATGGCGCGCCTACGCCGCGTCGATCGAACTCGAAGGCGTATCGTTGGCCGAAGTCGTTGAGGCGATCTGGGCGTTCGTCGGATCGTCCTGCCAGCGCCTGACGGAACGCTGATCCACCGACCTCATAAAATGCTCGGCCCGCTCCGCCCACGCCCGAAGCTCCAGCTGATCCCGTCGCCGCGCATGATGCCGGACACGCTCTTGCCGACATGGCGGTCGAGCACCGGCCGCCACGGTACGAGCGTGAACTCGCGAGACTTCTCGACCAGCGCGAACCGCCCGCTCATTGTGTCGACCGGTCGGCGATAGACGCCGCTCACGCGCGCGTCGGTCTCGCTCTCGACGAACGGTATCCCAATTTCACGCGATAGCTGCGCACCAACACGGAGCAACTCGCGCCGCTGCAGCGCCTCGATCATGCCAGCGCGGTAGGCGACGCGCCCGTCTGTTTCTTCGGCAAACCCCTGCGCGATCAGCCATTGCCGCCGCCGCACCTGAGCATCGCGGGCATCATGCCCGAACCCCGCATCGCGCAGCGGCGCCGGATCGGCGGCGACCAGCTCACGGTCGAGCCAGGTGGCAGCCTCGGCGCCGATCAGCTTTTCCAGCGGCTGCGGAGAAAGCGTTTCGACCGCTACCGGCCGCTCCTTCGATCGTGCCGCTTCATAAGCAGCGGCACGATCGAGATGATCGGGCGCAACGATCCATGTTCCGTCGGCTTCGCGCGTGACGCCCCCGGTCAGCCGCCGCATCGCCTCCAGCCGGCGGACATGGGTTTCAGCGAACGCCTCGGTAGCAGACGGGTCATGGCGAAGGTGTGCGTCGACATCGTAGCGCCCGCCATTGGCCGCGGCGACGGCCGCGACAGTGCGATCGGCCTCGCGGATGCCAACCGAGACCGGCGCGATCCGCACGATCGCGCCGTTGGCATGCGGGTCGACATTCTCGCCCTTGCCGATCTCGACATAATGGCTCCGGCCATCGGTGGCTTCGACCAGCAGATAGTGGCGATCGCGGAGTTCGTCCGAGAGACCGCGTTCGATCACGCGGCCGACCAGCGGCCGGACATCTGCCGCGCCAGGCTCGTAGATGGCTTGATCGGCAAACGCTGGCGTTGCCCCACGCGCGGTGAAGGCGCGCTGCATGGTGCGGATGATATCGCCGCGCTCGCCCATACGCTTCAGCGTGTCGGCGAAATCGGGCGCGAGCCGCCAGGTGGAGGCGCCCATCTGTGTGGCGAGACCGAGGCGTTCGAGCTTGCGGAGTCGCCCCATCCGGACGGTCTGGTCGAACGCATCGTTTGCGCCCGAGCTGACAAGCCGGCCAGCGTCGGCATCGCGCAACAGATTGCGGTCGATGCTGGTGAGGCGTTCCTGATCGACCTCGCCGCGTAGCTTGTCCTGGATCGCATCGGTCGTCCGCGGCCCAAGATCAATATCGACCAGTTCGGCAGCGCGCTCGCGCATGCCCTGCGTGATATATTCGCGGGCGATGATCAGGTCTTTGCCCCGGTCATCCTTGCCGCGCAGGATGACGTGGGTGTGGGGGTGGCCGGTGTTGAAGTGATCGACCGCCACCCAATCGAGCTTCGTGCCGAGATCTTCTTCCATGCGCGCTATCAGCCGACGTGTCAGATTCTTGAGATCGTCATACTCGGCGCCGTCCTCCGGCGAGACGATGAACCGGAACTGGTGGCGGTCGTCCTGCGCCTGGTCGAGCCACGCCTTGCCGTCGACCTTGTCGGCGTCGGCGCCATAGAGCTGGCCGCGTCCTCCGTCGCGGGTCGTGCCGTCGCGCTCGACATAACGCATATGCGCCCGCGCCGCCGCCAACCCCTTGCCGGAGAGCTTCACGATCCGCGATTTGATGATGACACGGCGCGCGCGAAACGCGGCATAGCGGTCGCGGCTGCCGAGCACGCGCCCGACCCCCGAGCCGCGTCCAATCCGGCTGCCGTCGAACCGACTGCGCCGGCCTGGCGCCGCGTTGCCGCCGCGGGCGAGGTTAGCTGCTGCAAGAACCTTGGACAGGAACTTGCACCCCTGCTTGCTGCCTTTAGCGCGCATACGCCCCAGGCGTGGTTCGAATTCGTCGTCGTTGAACATGGCCCGGACACCGGAAAATGCAGAGTGAACGCCGAGCATGACTCCGCGCGCTGCAGCTGAAAACCGGTGCCAAATTAAGTGAGGAGTTCTGCGGTGTCGCGCGGGGCATGGCACCAGCGCCGCCCCCTTGGTGCCAACGGCACCAGAAAAAACGATGTGCAGACAAGGGCTTATGGTGTCCGGTCGCAGACCGGCACCATTGCTTCATCTTGCCTTACGCCAAATCCCCCTGAAAACCGCCAATTCCAGCCTCTTCCCGTCCGAACCCCAAGCGAGCCGAGGCAAAAAGAAGAGCGACGCTCTTACATGAGCGCCGCTCCTCGATCCGTGTGATGATCATCCCTGCGCGAACGCCTCGCGTGCCGCCCGTTCGCGCCCGAATGTGCGCCTGCCCATCATCCCGTGCGCGTTGCCATCGCCATCGACGATCATCACCGCGACGAACCATTCGCCGTCCAGCCGCCCCAGG
>CANJKQ010000119.1 GCA_947474905.1 Pseudomonadota bacterium
GCATACATGGCGGGCAGAATGGCCTCATCATGCTGGAAATCGGCGTCCATCACCGCAATGACGCGCCCGTTTGCCGCCATTGCGCCTTCGATCACTGCGGAGGCCAGCCCGCGCCGCCCCACCCGGCGCAGGCAACGCACCCTGGGTTCCTCTGCTGCCAGGCGATCGACTTCCGCCCAGGTGCGGTCCGGGCTGTCATCGTCAACGATAATGATTTCCCAGGCGATATCGCCCAACGCCTTTGCCACTGCGTCAACCAGCGGCGCCATATTCGCCCGCTCATTATAGCTCGGCACCACCAGCGAGAGCGCCGGCGCAGCAAGCGACGGAGAATTTGTTACGGGGTTGCGGTCTGCCATCTGCCCGTGCGCCTATCAGCGCGGCTGGCCGCTGGCCAGATGCTAAAGGAGAATGGCGGAGAGGGTGGGATTCGAACCCACGGTACCCGTGAAGGCACAACGGTTTTCGAGACCGTCCCAATCGACCACTCTGGCACCTCTCCGCTGGTTCGAGGATGTGGCGGCACCAGGTGCCGGCCGGGTCGAGCGCGCGCCTCTAACGCAAAGGGTGGGTCGGCACAAGCGCCCGCTTGCCACCCGGCGGAATACTATTAAATTTGTAACCATGACCAAAGCCACCAGCCCCGCACCGGGCGAGTCTAACGCCGCAGCCGCCCCCCCTGTCGCGCATGCCCAATTCGCGATCGGCGATGTCGTGCGCCACCGCCATTTCGATTTTCGCGGCGTGATCTTCGACGTCGATCCGGTCTTTGCGAATAGCGAGGAATGGTATGCGTCGATCCCCGCCGATGTGCGGCCGCGCAAGGACCAGCCCTTTTACCATCTGCTCGCCGAAAATGCCGAATCGAGCTATGTCGCCTATGTCAGCCAGCAAAACCTGGTGCATGACGACAGCGAGGAACCCGTCGACCATCCCGCCATCAACGGCTTGTTCAGCGATTACGCCCAGGGTCGCTATCAGTTGCGGCGCGAGCACCGGCACTAGGATTTCCCGATATCGTGCCCGATATCGTGGTTGACAGGCAGGCCCGCTTCGCCTAGCTGGCAGCTCTTTCCCGCGCCGGCATCTGCTTGGCGCGGGGTTATCGTTTGGAAGAGTGATAAAAGCCATGTTCGCAGTCGTGCGCACGGGCGGCAAGCAGTATCGCGTTGCCGCAGGAGACAAGATCGTCGTCGAAAAGATCGACGGAGATGCCGGCCAGACGGTGACGCTGGGCGACGTTCTGCTCGCGGGCGATGGCAGCGAGCTGAAGCCCGTTGCCGGCCTTACCGTGGCCGCCGAAATCGTCGCGCAGGCCAAGGGCGAGAAGGTTATCGTCTTCAAAAAGCGCCGCCGCCACAATTATCGCCGCCGCAACGGCCATCGCCAGCAGCACACGATCCTGAAGATCGTCGCGATCGGCGCCGCCGAAACGAAGGCGAAGGCCAAGAAGGCTGATGCCGCACCCGTGGAGGCGACCGCCGCCCCCGCCGAGGCTGCGCAGGCCTGATCCAGCAACCGGTTAGACGAGGAAGTTAGCAATGGCACATAAGAAAGCAGGCGGCTCGTCGCGCAACGGTCGCGATTCGGCAGGCCGCCGCCTTGGCGTCAAGAAGTTCGGCGGGCAGGAAGTCGTCGCCGGCAACATTCTGGTGCGTCAGCGCGGGACCAAATTCTATCCCGGCCGCAATGTCGGCATCGGCAAGGACCACACGCTGTTCGCGCTGACCGACGGTCGCGTGACCTTCCATTCGGGCAAACTCGGCCGAACCTTTTGTTCGGTCGACGCGATGGCAATCGCGGCCGAATAACATCGGGCAGCCGGCCGGGTTGCCCAAGCGGGCGACCCGAAAAGTCCGGCATATCCGGACGATCGCACAAGGGAGACGGGTCAGCCCGCCTCCCTTTTTCTTTTGCTCCCTCAACCAGTTCTGTCGCGTTTTCGTCATCGAGACGTGCGAACGCGACAGTAACGCGCCAACGAGGAGAGACTGCGATGTTCGCCCGGACCCAGAGGTTGACGCTACGGCCATTATGGCTTGACGACGCAGAGGCGGTGACCAACGCCATTGCCCATCAGTCGGTGGTCATCAACCTGTCGAGCGTGCCCTGGCCCTATAGCATTGACGATGCCCGCGCGTGGTTGTCGGCACCCAAAGTCGGTCGCGATGCGACGCTCGCTATCCTTGCCCATGAAGGCTTGCCGCAACCGCGCCTGATTGGCGTCATCGGGGTTCACGCCGAAGGAGACGGGCATGAGCTGGGCTATTGGTTGACGCCCGATGCCTGGGGGCGTGGCTATGCGACCGAGGCGGGGCGCGCGATGCTGGGCGTAGCGCGCTATGGCCTCGGCTTGCGTCACCTGAGTGCTGGCCACTTTGTCGACAATCCGGCATCGGCGCGCGTGCTGTGCAAGCTTGGCTTCCGCCCAACGGGCCGGGTCGAGCCGCAATTTTCGCGCGGGCGCGGTGCCGAGGTGGCGTGCGTCAAACTGGCAATCGATCTCGCCGAAATCGGCTCGACCGATGCCGATCACGATTGTCGAATGGCGGCGTAGGCGCGCATCAACACCATTATGGCAGGGGCGTGACGGTTGCTTTTGCGGGAAATTACCCGCAATTGAACCGTTCGCCCGCCCTTTTTATTGAGCTGATTATTTTGTCCGACACCGTGACTGCCCTACGTAAACGCCTGAGCCCGGAAGAATCGCGTGAGGCCGCGCTTGATGCGGCGCGCGCGTTGCTGGTCGAACACGGTCCGCAAGCGGTTACGCTGAAGGCGGTGGCGGCGCGGATCGGTCGCACGCACGCCAATCTGCTTCATCATTTCGGCTCGGCCGAGGGCCTGCAAAAAGCGCTGATCGCGCGGATGGGCGAGGCAATCGTCCACACCATCGAACCCGCCGTCATGAAGGCGCGATCGACCGACCAGGATCCGCACGAAATCGTCGACCTTGCTTTTGACGCGTTCGGTCAGGGTGGCGCCGGCGCGCTCGCCAGCTGGATGATCCTGTCGGGCAATGAAGACGCGCTCGACCCCATTCTTGAGGCGATCCACAATCTCGTCGACCGGGTGGCGGAGGGGCACACCAATCCCGACGTCTCGCTCCACGAATTGACGCTGGGCCTGGTGCTGACCGCGCTGGGCGATGCGCTGCTTGGTCGGCCGATGGCGAAGGCGCTTGGGCTGCCGCCCGGCACCGCGCGCGAGCTGGCGGCGCGCCAATTGGCGGCAGGCGCGGTCAAGGAACAGGCATAGCGGCATGCATTTCCTCGATCAGGCCAAGATTTTCGTTCGCTCCGGCGCGGGCGGCCCCGGCGCGGTGAGCTTTCGTCGCGAAAAATTCATCGAATATGGCGGGCCCGATGGCGGCAATGGCGGCAAGGGCGGCGATATCGTTTTTGAAGCCGTACCGGGGCTGAATACGCTGATCGATTTCCGCTACACGCAGCATTTCCGCGCGCCGCGCGGCACGGGCGGCGCGGGCGCCAACCGCACCGGCGCGGGCGGTGAGGATTTGATCATCAAGGTGCCGGTTGGCACGCACGTCTTGTCGGAAGACAAGGAAGACGTGCTGCTCGATTTCACTCGGCCCGGCGAACGCGCTGTTTTGCTGAAGGGTGGCGATGGCGGACGCGGCAATGCAAGCTACAAAAGCTCGACCAACCGCGCGCCGCGCCAGCATGGCACCGGCTGGCCGGGCGAGGAAGCCTGGGTTTGGCTCAGGCTCAAGCTGCTGGCCGATGCGGGACTGGTCGGCTTGCCCAATGCCGGCAAATCGACCTTCATCAACGCGACGACCAACGCCAAGGCCAAGGTTGGCGATTATCCTTTCACCACCACCCGGCCGCAATTGGGCGTGGTGAAGCATCATGGCCGTGAATTCGTGCTCGCCGATATTCCCGGGCTGATCGAGGGCGCGGCAGAGGGCGCGGGCATTGGCGACCGCTTTCTCGGGCATATCGAGCGGTGCCAGGTGCTGCTCCATCTTGTGGATGCAACGGCGGATAACCCTGTGGAAAACTGGCGCATCGTGCGTGGAGAACTCGACGCTTACGGTGCAGGTCTGACCGACAAGCCCGAAATCATCGGCCTCAACAAGATCGACGCACTCGACCCCGCCGACGTCAAAAAACTCGCGACCAAGCTGAAACGCGCCAGCAAGGCGGAGATTCTGCCGCTGTCGGGTGCCAGTGGCGATGGCATAGCGGCGGTGCTCGACCGGCTGATCGAGGCAATCACGCCGAGTGCCGCAGCCAGCGCCATCGCCCCCGATGACCCCGAGATACCGGTCGAATGGTCGCCGCTGTAGCTTGAGCTTGAGCCTGGGCTTTCGCTATCGTGCGATCGCTTCAAAACCTCGTCATTGCGAGCGCAGCGAAGCAATCCAGCCCCCGCGCTGGTGGATTGCTAAACCGCCCCACTCCCCTTGGCCGTCGCGATCATGCTGTCGACGATCGTCTGGTCGACCACATCCTGCGGCCCCCAGATGGGATAGGTGATGGCGTGGATGCCGACATATTTGTGGCGGTGATGGACATCGCACAGCACCCACAAATTGTCGGCAGCGTGAT
Organism: Pseudomonadota bacterium; assembly: GCA_947474905.1. The sequence goes on from CANJKQ010000119.1 coordinate 4,575, forward strand.
CGACCCATTGCTTGATGCGGTCGAGCGTCATGTGGCCTGACGCATAATCGGCGTCGAACGCGCGATAGATGGGGTCAAGCCCGGCGAAATGCTGGTCATTGGCGCGCGATGCCGCCGCGCGAGCGAGGCCGGGAAGGATATGCTGGTTGAACTTCGCTTCGTCGATCGCATTGGCGAGCGCCCATTCGATTGTGTGATGATGCGTCTCCATCTGGATCGCGCCGAACGGGTTTTTGGCGGGATCGCTCAATGTTGAATGCTGGACGCCGCAGACCAGGCAATGCTTGTCATCCACCACCGTCATCTGGTGATGAATCTTGGCATATTCGGGCGACTCGGCGCGCTTGTCGTGCGGCGGATAAAAGGCCTTTTCGTCCAGCATGCGTTCGACGACATGGGTATGATTGAGCGTGTCATCCTGGCTGTTGTGCGACCCGCGCGCGGC
>CANJKQ010000120.1 GCA_947474905.1 Pseudomonadota bacterium
CCCAATTTCAAAGCGGCGGTGATCGCCCGGCAGATCCACTCGCCGCTCGATCTGGAGCGCAAATTCGGGCTGATCGGTGGCGACATCTTCCATGGCCGGATGAGCCTTGACCAGCTTTGGGCGGCGCGACCGGTGCTGGGCCATGGCGATTATCGCGGGCCGATCAAAGGGCTTTATATGTGCGGATCGGGCACCCACCCCGGCGGCGGCGTCACCGGCGCGCCCGGCCATAATTGCGCGCATGAGATTTTGCGCGACAAGAGCGTGATGGGGCGGCTGTTCGGGTGACAGCGGGCGCGGCGACGAGCTGGCTCGCTACTGCCGGGCGTTACCCGCCCCGGTTGATCGAGGCCGCGATGGCGCTCAATGACAATGCCCTCAACATCGCCGAGCCGCTGCTCCGCCAGCAGTTGAAAGACGATCCGTTCGACGTTGCCGCCATCCGCATGCTGGCGGAATTGGCAGGGCGGATCGGGCGGTATCGCGATGCCGAGACGCTGTTGCGCCGCGCGGTTGAGCTGGCGCCGGGCTTCACGCCGGCGCGCGCCAATCTGGCGCTGGTGCTTTATCGCCTCAACCGGCCGATGGAGGCGATTGCCGAGCTCGACGCGGTGATGGCGGCCGAGCCCGACAATCCCGGCCACCAGAATCTCCAGGCCGCCGCCACCGCCCGGCTCGGGAATTTCGATGAGGCGATCGCGCTTTATGAACGCGTGCTGGGCCAGGCACCCAACCAGCCGCGCGTCTGGATGAGCTATGGCCATATGCTGAAAACAGTGGGCCGCCAGGCCGATGGCGTTGCGGCCTATCGCCAGGCCATCGCGCTGATGCCGACGCTGGGCGAGGCGTGGTGGAGCCTTGCCAATCTGAAGACCGTCAAATTTGACGATGCCGATATTGCGGCGATGCGGACAGCACTGGCGACGGGCAATGTCGCTGAGGAGGATCGCTTCCACCTCGATTTCGCGCTGGGCAAAGCGCTGGAGGATCGCGGTGAAGCAGCCCCTGCCTTCGCGCATTACGACGCGGGCAATGCCCTGCGGCGCCAGAGCCTGCGCTATGTTGCCGATGATACGACGCGGCTCGTCGATGCGCAGATCGCGCTGCTGACGCCGGATCTGGTGGCGGCACGGGCGGGCCAGGGCTGCGCCGCCGCCGACCCGATTTTCGTGCTCGGCATGCCCCGGGCGGGGTCAACGCTGGTGGAGCAGATTCTCGCCAGCCACAGCGCGGTCGAGGGGACAAGCGAGCTGCCCGATGTGCCGTTGATCGCGCGCACCATTGCCGATTATCCGGCGGGAGTTGCGACGCTGTCGGCTGACAAGTTGCGCGGATTGGGCGAGGAGTATCTCCACCGCACCCGCATCCAGCGCCGCACCGACCGGCCTTTTTTCATCGACAAGCTGCCCAACAACTGGGTGCATGTGCCGCTCATCCACCTGATGTTGCCCAATGCGACGATCATCGACGCGCGGCGGCATCCGCTCGGTTGCTGCTTTTCCAACTTCAAGCAACATTTCGCGCGTGGCCAGGGGTTCAGCTATTCGCTGGAGGATATGGGCCGCTATTACCGGGATTATGTACGGTTGATGGCGCATGTCGATACGGTGCTGCCGGGCCGGGTGCACCGTGTCATCTATGAACGCATGGTCGAGGATACCGAGGCGGAGGTGCGCGCGTTGCTGGCGGCGTGCGGGCTAGCGTTTGAGCCAGCTTGTCTGACATTCCACCAGACCGAGCGGGCGGTGCGCACCGCAAGTTCCGAACAGGTGCGCCAGCCGATATTCCGCGATGGCACCGAAGCGTGGAAGCCGTTTGACCCGTGGCTGGCCCCATTGCGGTCAGCGCTGGGCGATGTGCTCGACGCCTATCCTGAGGCACCGCGCCTCTAACCGGTATTTTTATTACATTGACCGGCGGGCCAGCCATCCATTCGTTGCATAAATGCCACAAATACTCTCCTTAATGTTCCTTATGCTTACCGGTTTAATCGCACCCGCTTGACGCAAGCGGCAGCACCCCACACGCTGCGTTGCAACGAAAAGTCAAAGGGGTTTCGATCATGTTGCGTCCATCCGCTGTTCGTGCCGTGCTGCTCGCATCGTCGATGCTGAGCGCCGCGCCGCTCGCCGCGCAAACCGCCGCCGCGCCTGATCAGCCCGCCACCGCGCCTGCCGAAGACACCTCACACGACATCATTGTCACGGCGCAAAAGCGATCGGAATCGCTACAGAATGTGCCGATCAGCATCCAGGCGTTGGGTACCAAGAAGCTGGACGAGCTCAACATCGCCAATTTCTCGCAATATGCGGCACAGCTGCCATCGGTGACGTTCCAGCCCGCTGCCAATGCCGGCGGCAATCCCGGCCAGATCGTCATTTACGAGCGCGGCGTCGCGGTGGGCGGGGAAGGCAATCATTCGGGCACGCTGCCTGCGGTCGGCGTCTATCTCGACGAACAGCCGGTGACGACGGTGGGCGGCAATCTCGACGTCCATGTCTATGACATTGCCCGCATCGAAAGCCTGGCCGGTCCGCAGGGAACGCTTTACGGCGCATCGTCCGAGGCCGGAACGATCCGCATCATCACCAACAAGCCCGATTTGTCGCGTTTTTATGGCGGCATCGATCTTGAGGGCAACACGGTCGCGCATGGCGCGCAGGGCGGCAAGGTTGAAGGCTTCGTCAACGCGCCCCTTAACAGCCGCATGGCGCTGCGCGTTGTCGGGTTTTACGAAAAAGACGCAGGCTTCATTGACAATGTCGCGGGCTGTCGCAGCTTCCTGCCTGAACCGACCAGCAATGCCTGCCGCGCGACCAATGGCGGGATTGTCGTCAACAACAACGCCTTTGTAAAGAAAGACTATAACGACACCGAAATCTGGGGTGGACGTGCCGCGCTAAAGATTGATCTTGATGACAATTGGACAGCAACGCCCAGTGTCATCTATCAGGACACGCGCAGCCACGGCGTTTACGGCTATGACCCCAAGGTCGGCGACCTCAAGGTCCAGCATTTTTTCCCCGAATATCGGCGCGATCGCTTCATCCAGGCCGCGCTCACGATTGAGGGCAAGCTCGGCAATTGGGATTTGACCTATGCCGGCGCCTATCTTGATCGTAAGGACCTGCAATCGAGCGATTATACCGATTACGCCGAAGCCTATGACAATCTTTACAGCCGGTCGGGCGGCATTGCCGGCTATTTCTATTTCCAGGACAATGCCGGCCGCACGATCGATGCCCGCCAGCACATCATCGGCACCGATCATTTCAAGAAGCTGAGCCAGGAACTGCGCGTTGCCTCGCCGCAGGATGAACGGTTCCGCATCGTCGCGGGGCTGTTCTATCAACGCCAGTCAAACGACATCCACCAGGATTATCAGGTGACGGGCCTTGCGGATACGCTGTCGGTCAACGGCCATCCCGGCACGCTGTGGTTGACGCAGCAGCACCGCGTCGACCGCGACTATGCGATGTTCGGCGAGGCGAGCTACGACATCACGCACAAACTGACCGCAACGGCGGGAGTTCGCGGCTATATTTACGACAATACGCTGATCGGGTTCTTCGGCTTTGGCCGCAACCCGGGCACCAACTATACCGATACCCCCTATAATGCCGCAGGCAGCTCGCGCACCGGCTTTGCCCAGTGCTTCACGACCGGCGGCGCGCGCTTGCGCGACGTCGCCAACGGGTCACCGGTCACGCTGTTGCCCGCCGCTGTTGCGGGCAGTCCCTGCACCAACCTTGCCGTCTATGCCGCCGGCGCGGGGTTGAAGCCTGTTGAGGCTTCGGGCCAGGGCGTTACCTACCGGTTCAACCTCACCTGGAAGCCGGTGCACGGCTTGCTATTCTATGGCACGGTATCCAAGGGCTTCCGCCCCGGCGGCATTAATCGCCGCGTCGATGTTGCCCCTTATCAAGCCGATACGCTGACCAACTATGAATTGGGCGCCAAGACGACCTTGTTCGGCGGGGCAGTGCGGCTGAACGCGGCGATTTATCAGCAGGATTGGGACAAGTTCCAGTTCGCGTTTCTGGGTGCCAACAGCTTCACCGAAATCCATAACGGCCCCAATGCCCGCATTCGCGGTGTGGAAGCGGATGCGACCTATACCAATGGCGGCCTGTCGCTGAACGCGGCGGGTGCCTATACCGATGCCAAGACGCGGCAGAATCTCTGCCTGTTCGATGATCCCACCTATCGCTGCACAGACACGGGCAACGGCAATATCATTTCTGCCCCGGCGGGAACGCGACTGCCGATCACTCCGCAGTTCAAGATCAGCGGGACGGCACGCTACACCGTGCCGCTACGCTTTGCCAAAACCTATGGACAGTTGAACGTCGCCCACCAGAGCTCCGCCGCGTCCGACATCCGCACCGCCATTTACGAGACCGGGACGGGCAACATCATCAATCCCGCAGCGCAACTGGGGCGCCTGGCCCCCTTCACCACCGTCGACCTGGCCTGGGGTTTTGACTTTTCCCGCTTCAACATCGAATTGTTCGCGCGCAATGTCGGCGATGAGCGCGGGCAGCTGTCGCGCTTTGAGGAATGCGGGTCGTGCGGGCAGCGTCCCTATATCGTGCCAACCCAGCCGCGCACGATTGGCATCCGCGCGGGCGCGAAATTCTGATCGCGCCCGTGTCTTCACAGCGCGCCCGATAGGGCATAGGGCGAAGCATAGTTCGCCCTATTGTCGCTGGAGGATGCCCGATGAAAACCCGCGCCGCTGTCGCGTTTGAAGCGAAAAAGCCGCTGGAGATCGTCGAGGTCGATCTGGCGGGCCCCAAAGCGGGCGAAGTGCTCGTCGAGATTATGGCGACGGGCATTTGCCATACCGATGCCTATACGCTTGACGGGTTGGACAGCGAGGGGATTTTCCCCTCAATTCTGGGGCATGAAGGGGCCGGCATCGTCCGCGAGGTGGGCGCGGGCGTCACCAGCGTAAAGCCCGACGACCATGTCATCCCGCTCTACACGCCCGAATGCCGCCAGTGTAAGTC
>CANJKQ010000121.1 GCA_947474905.1 Pseudomonadota bacterium
AGAGGGTCGGGGAGAGGGGGAGCCACAGGCGACACCGCCTCGATCAGCCCCTCTCCCAAACCCTCTCCCCCGAAGGGGAGAGGGCTTTGCCATGCCCGATAACGCCCGCTCCTCCTCGCCTGCGGTGCAGGCGCAGCTTGATCGGCTCTGGGCGCTGGGGCCCGGCGCCGATGTGCTGGGGCTCGACCGGATCACGCGGCTGCTCGCGCGCATCGGCGATCCGCACCACTGCTTGCCGCCCGTCTTCCACGTCGCGGGCACCAACGGTAAGGGGTCGACCTGCGCCTTCCTGCGGGCGATGCTGGAGGCGGCGGGCCATCGCGTCCATGTCTATACCAGCCCGCATCTGGTCCGCTTCAACGAGCGGATGAGGCTGGCGGGGCGGCTGATCGAGGACGAAGCGCTCGCGCCCCTGCTGGCCGAAGTGCTCGACGCGGGCGGCGATATCGGCGCGAGTTTCTTTGAAGTCACGACGGCAGCCGCCTTTCTCGCCTTCAGCCGCACGCCCGCCGATGCCTGCGTGATCGAGGTGGGCTTGGGCGGCAGGCTCGATGCGACCAATGTCCTCCCCGCACCGGTGGTGACCGGCATTGCCCAATTGGGCATCGACCACGAAGCGTTCCTCCTCGCGCCCGAAGCGGGCACCCCCGCCGAGCCGATCGCGCGGATCGCGTTTGAGAAGGCGGGCATCGCCAAGCCCGACGTGCCGCTGGTGACGCAAAACTACGCGCCCAATGCCCGGCAATCCGTGCTGGCAGTGGCGGCGGCGCGCCAAGCCCGAGCAGTGATGCGCGGCGAGGCGTGGCAGGCAATGATCGACGGCGACCGGCTGGCGTATAGCGATGCGGCGGGAACGCTCGACCTGCCGTTGCCAATCATGCCGGGCGCGCATCAGGCCGACAATGCCGCGCTTGCCGTCGCCATGATCCGCCATCAACGCGCGATCGATGTGCCTGCCTCAGCGATTATCGCCGGGATTACCAACGCGCGCTGGCCCGCCCGGCTGCAACAGCTGGGACCAGGGCCGCTGGTCGATCGGCTCGGCGGGCGCGCCATCTGGGTCGATGGCGGACACAATGCCGATGGCGCGCAAGCGGTTGCCGCGGCGATGGCGCCGATGGCGCCGCTCGCGCTCATCTTCGCGCTGATGGCTAATCGGCGGATTGGCGACGTGCTAGGGCCAATCGCTCCATTGGTCGCCCGCGCGCAGTTTGTGCCGATCAAGGGCCACGCTGCGCATGATCCCCGCGACATCGCTATGGTTGCGCAAGGCCAGCTCGGTTTGCCGCCATCAGCCCCGGCCTTCTCGCTCGACCAAGCAATCGACCGGTTGGCAGCCGATCCCGACACCCCGGATAACGTCCTGATCGCGGGCTCGCTTTATCTGGCGGGCGAAGCGCTGGCGCTCAATCGGGAATGGACGGATTAAGCGACACTGCGTCAGGCGCAGCGCAGAATATCAGGCGGCGCGCAGCATCCGCAGCTTGTCCGTCGCCCATTTGTACATGTCAGCCTCAGCAGCGCGCTGCTGGCGGTCGAGCCGTTTCATCCTTGCTTCGACTTCCTCCAGCACGGCAAGGGCGCGGGGGTTGTCGCCACAATCGATCAGCAGCGCAGCATAGCGACAGCGCGCCTCTTCACCGGGAATACGGGTAACGATATCAGCATAAAGCGACAGGGCCTCGCCTTTGCGGCCGAGCTCAGCAAGAATGCGGGCATGCAGCAAGTTGAGCCGGTCGATGTCGCTCTGCGTCGATGGGGGAGCATTTGCGTCTAGCAGCGTCAGCGCTTCTGCCGCTTGTCCTTCCTCAAACAGGGCACGGGCAAGCTTGGCTGACGTTACCCTGTCGCCGCAGGGCATTCGCCGCATCGCCTCGCGATACAGTGGCAACGCCTCCCCATAACGCCCAAGCGTTGCCAGGGCATCGGCAAGGCGCAAACGGTTGGCAACGGTATCGGCCAGGGCGAGCGCGTCACGCGCCGCGCGCACCTCGCGTTCCGGATCAATTGCCTGCGTCGCTCGCGCCACAGCGGTACGAAGATGCCGGTTGCCGCGATGGGCGGGCGCCACCTCCATCGCCAGATAAGCGGCTGCCCCGAGCAACGGCAAGAACAGGATGATCATGATCCAATAGGGATTACGCCCCGTTCTTATCGCATGGATGATGCAGGCGAGTTGAACGATCGCTGAAATGCCGATGAAGGGCACTGATTTTCTGCTTTCTCAGGCTGTCGATGACGGAGCAGCAGGCAGCACATCGCCCATACGCGCTGACCGCCTGACCCTAATCCCTTCCAGAACGACAAACAACACCGCCAATAACCCCACGACCGCCGTCCAGCGAAAGACCAGCGCATAGCCATAAGTATCAAATGCTTCGCCCGCGAGGCCACGGCCCAAGGATCCGATCAGGAATGTCAGCGACGACAGCAGCGCATATTGCACGGCGGTGTAGCGCTTGCTGACGATACTTGAGACATAAGCAACGAACGACGCGCCCGCGATGCCGGTCGACACATTCTCAAACGCAATTGTCGCGAGCAGCCGCGTCATCCGCGCGTCAAAGCCAAACCACCCCGCCACCGCGTTCAAGCCCAGCCCGCCCGTCACCAGGTCGATATGCGCACCGCCATCGGCCAGATCGGCGTAAATGAGGTTGCCGAAAATCGGCAGCACTGCCCCCACCAGCAGGGTTGGCAACCGGCCGATCCGGGCAAACAGATAGCCCGCTGCGCTGACCCCAAGCATCGTCATCAAAATGCCGAATATTTTCGACGCAAAGGCTACCTCATCCTTCGTGTAGTGCAGGTAATCGAGGTAAAAGGGGAAAGCGAACGCCGCCCAGATGTTGAAGACCAGGCTGTAGGTCAGGATCATACCGATGATGATCAATACGCCCCAGCCCAGACGGCCCGACAGCTCGGCCAATGGCGCGATCAGCGCGCCATAAAGGTGATTGAGCACCGCATGGGCCGCCCCCTGTCCGGCCTTGACCGCACCGTTCAGATACCGCCCGCGCGCGATGAAGTAATTAATGGTCGCCGCCACCGCGAGCGGCACCAGCACCGTCGCAGCGATGATCCATGGCCCGCGCGTTTTCATGAAATCGGCAGTCGAGGGAGGCGGCGCTCTGCCCGGTGCCTGGCCGAGCACACTGACCATGAACTGACCGATCGTGATCAAGGCCCAGGCCCAGGCGATGCCGACCACCGCCAAGGCAATCACGCGAACGCGCGGCGCCACCTGGTCGGGCTCGTCCAACGCCGCGTCGCGCGCCGCCGTGCCATCTGCCTCAGTATCCGGCGCCCGCAGCGTAATGGCGGCAACCAGCGCCACCAGTAACGCCATGATCAGGAACACGTTGGGCCAGCTCATCCGCGCCGCCATCACCAGCGCGATTGCGCCGCCGACGATCGATGCCGCGCGGTAACCGAACTGATAAACCGGGGACAGCAACTCCACCGGGGTGACGTCATCGGCCACGTCGATCCGCCATGCATCAACCGCGACATCCTGCGTCGCCGAGGCAAGTGCGGCCATGACCGCAAACAGCGCAAACCGGCCGATATCGGCCGTCGGACTGGTCAGGGCGAGGCCAACCAGCGCCAATGCCAGCATGATCTGGCACAAAAGAATCCAGCTCTTGCGACGTCCCAGCCGATACAGTCCCGGTAACCGCAAACGATCAACCAGCGGCGACCAGAGGAATTTGAACGAATAGGCAAGGCCGATCCATGACAGCACGCCGATTGTGGCGAGCTTGATGCCCACTTCACCCAGCCATGCGTTGAGCGTGCCGATCAGCAGGGCAAAGGGCAGCCCCGAGGAAAAGCCGAACGCCAGCATCGCTGCGGATTTGGGCCGCGACAGGGCGACACCGAGCAGTTTCAGCCCCCTGGGCCGCGCCGCCACTGCTGTTGCCATCTGCCTCTTGCCCTCCCGATCGTTCGGGACAACACTAGCGGCAAAACAAGAGAGAGGAAGCGCTGATGAATGCGCCTCAGCTTATTGCCACCCCCACCCAGGGGCAATTGGCGCTGGCTGCACGGCTGGCGGGCGGTGGCGGTCGCGCCGTGGCGGGCATCACTCACGTTACGGCGGAGGCCTACACCTCGCCCGCGCGCCATTTGGCCGAGCAGGAGCGGCTGTTCCAGCGCCTGCCGCTCGTCATCGCGCCGTCCGCGCTGTTGCCTGAACCCAATATGGCGGTGCCGCATGACGGGTTCGGCAAGCCGCTGCTCATCGCGCGCGACAAGGATGGCGAGGCGCATGTCTTCCTGAATGTGTGCCAGCATCGCGGCACCCGGCTGGTGGAGGGTGCGGAGCCGGTGTGCGCGCCGCGCCTGATCTGCCCCTATCACGCCTGGAGCTACGCGCTTGACGGGTCGCTGGCGGGGCTGCCCCGGCCTGACAGCTTCCCGGGGCTCGACCGCGTCGATTTCGCGCTGAAGCGGTTGCCGACGCTGGAAGCGGGCGGCCTCATCTGGTTTGCGTTCGACGAAAGCGCGGATTTTGGCGAAGCGCGCGCGCTGGGCGAGGATTTCGCTGCATTTGACTTGCCCGGCCAGCATCTGTTCCGCCGCCGCACCCATCGCGTCGCGGCGAACTGGAAGCTGATCATGGATGCTTTCCTGGAAAGCTATCATGTTCAGCGGCTCCACGCCCAAACGATCGGCAAATTCTTTCAGGACGGCGTTTCGACCGGCGATATGATCGGCCCGCATCAGCGATCGGCCGTGGGGCGCGAGGCGGATCTGATTGCAGCGGCGCAGGGCGACTGGCCCGCGCTTCGGGCCGCGATAACCTATACCTATCAAATGTTTCCGGGCACGGTGCTGATCGTCAGCCCCGATTATATCAACCTGATGACGCTGATGCCGCAATCGGAAGCGGAAGTGCTGGTCGAGGATTTCATGCTGATCCCAGAGCCGCCCGCGACGGACAAGGCGCGCGATCATTGGGAACGAAGCTGGGCATTGCTCGACAGCGGCGTGTTTGCGGGCGAGGA
>CANJKQ010000122.1 GCA_947474905.1 Pseudomonadota bacterium
TCCTGCTGATCTGGTCGCTGATCGAGCCCAGCCTGGTCGCGCATCAACTGCTCGCTGATCCGGCTGCGGCGCAATTGCCGCCGCCAGGCTTTGAACGCGGCGCGATTTTGAGCCAGGCGCGGTCCATTGCCGAAGGCGCCAGCGCGGACGGGTTCAATCCGCTCGCCGCCACGCTGGCACCCGCTTATTCGGCCGCGCGCGCGCGCTATGACGGGATTGGCGGGGTGATCGCGCTGCTGCTCGCCATCGCTGGCGGTGTGGTCGGCTATTTGAACGTCCGGCCCGATTTTCGGGTGCGCACCCGCAATGAACGCGCAATCATGCTGCTGCTGCTGGCCGCATCGTTGATCGCGATCGTGACGACGATTGGCATCGTTGCGTCGCTGCTGTTCGAATCGATCCGCTTCTTCAGCATCGTTCCCGCCTGGCAATTCCTGTTGGGCACGCATTGGAGCCCGCAGGTCATTGACGCGCGGGATCCCGGCGCGTCGCTGGGGGCGGTGCCGCTATTCTGGGGCACTTTCTTCATCGGCGCGGTCATCGCGATGGTGGTGGCGATCCCGTTCGGCCTGATGAGCGCGATCTACCTGACGCAATATGCCGAAGCGCGGGTGCGGCGCTGGATGAAGCCCGTGCTCGAGATTCTGGCGGGCGTGCCGACCGTGGTCTATGGCTATTTCGCCGCGCTGACGGTGGCGCCGGCCGTGCGGCATCTGGGCGTGGCGCTGGGCATCACCTATGCCAGCTCCGAAAGCGCGCTCGCCGCCGGGCTGGTGATGGGCGTGATGATCATCCCGTTCGTGTCGTCGATGGCGGATGATTCGCTCGCCGCCGTCCCCTCCTCGATGCGCGACGGATCGCTGGCGATGGGCGCGACGACATCAGAAACGATCAGCCGGGTGCTGCTGCCTGCGGCGCTGCCCGGGGTGGTGGGGGGCGTTTTACTGGCGATCAGCCGCGCGATCGGTGAAACGATGATCGTGGTGATGGCGGCCTCCGGCGTCGCGTCGATCACGCTCAACCCCTTTGCCGGGGCCACGACCGTCACCAAACAGATTGTCGACCTGCTGACCGGCGAAGCGGCGTTTGACAGCGCCAAGACGCTCGCCGCCTTCGCGCTGGGATTGACGTTGTTTGTCGTCACGCTGTTCCTCAACATCATCGCGCTTACGGTCGTGCGGCGCTATCGGGAAGCTTATGAATAAGCCCGCGTCTTTGGCCGCAGCCACCGGCGAGCACCTGCCGACCGACTGGCGGGCGCAGCGCATGCAGCGCCGCCTGAAGGCGCGTTATGCGGCGGAGCGGCGGTTCCGGCTGCTGGGGCTCGCTGCGGTGATATTGTCGGCGAGCTTCCTGCTGTTCCTGTTGACGACGATGCTGGGCAACGGCCTGCGCGGCTTTACCCAGACCAAAATCGCGCTGCCCATTGATTTCCATGCGTCCGGCCTTGCGCTGACGCCGGATCGGCTGCGCGGCCAGGGCGCCGATCTGGCGCTGGCCGCCGCCGATTTGCCCGCTGTCGTGGCGCGCGCAGCCGATCACGCCTTTGGCCCCGGCGGCGCCGCGTTGCTGTCTGACGGGGCGTGGGTCCGCGTTCGCGACCGGCTGAAGGCCGATCCGGAAATCGTGACTCACATGGCGGTCATCGACGTTCCAGCGGCAACCGACATCGACGTCGCGGCCAAGGACGAAGGCACGCCCGATGCCGAGGCAAAGGTCGCGCGGCTAACCGCGGCCGGCCAGCTCCATGTCGCGTTCGACTGGGGTTTCCTTACGGGGTCGGACGCAACCGACCCCACCATTGTTGGCATTTGGGGTGCGTTGAAGGGATCGCTGTTCACCATGCTGGTGACGTTGGCGCTGGCCTTTCCGGTCGGCGTGCTCTCTGCGCTCTATCTGGAGGAATATGCGCCGCGTAACCGCTGGACCGATTTGATCGAGGTCTCGATCAACAATCTTGCCGCCGTGCCCTCGATCATTTTCGGCCTGCTGGGCCTGGCTGTGTTCCTCAACGCGTTCCACCTGCCGCGATCGGCATCGCTGGTCGGCGGGTTGACGCTGGCGCTGATGACCATGCCCGTCATCGTCATTGCTGGCAGGAACGCGATCAAGAGCGTGCCCCCGTCGATCCGCGATGCCGCACTCGGCGTTGGGGCAAGCCCGATTCAAGTCGTTTTCCATCACGTGCTGCCGCTGGCGCTGCCGGGCATATTGACCGGCACCATCATCGGCATGGCCCGCGCGCTGGGCGAAACCGCACCGCTGCTGATGATCGGCATGCGCGCGTTCATCCCGACGCCGCCCTCGTCCTTCACCGATCCCGCGACGGTGCTGCCGGTGCAGATTTTTCTGTGGTCCGACCAGATTAGTCGCGGCTTCATCGAAAAGACGAGCGCGGCGATCATCGTATTGCTCGTCTTCCTGCTCGCGATGAACGGGCTGGCAATCTATCTCCGCAATCGTTTCGAGACTCGCTGGTAATGGCTTCTGTTGCTCCCAAATCCGCGCCCAAGATGACGGCGCGTCACGTCAACGTGTTTTACGGCCCCAAACAGGCGATTGACGACGTGTCGATCGACATTGAGGTCGATCATGTCACGGCGTTCATCGGCCCGTCGGGCTGTGGCAAATCGACATTTCTGCGCACCCTCAACCGCATGAATGACACCATCCCCATCGCGCGGGTGGATGGTGATCTCCGGCGGGATGGCGAGGATATCTATGCTGCCGACATGGACGTGGTGCAGCTGCGCGCGCGCGTTGGCATGGTGTTCCAGAAACCAAATCCCTTTCCCAAATCCATCTATGAAAATGTCGCCTATGGTCCGCGCATCCACGGGCTTGCCGACACGCGGGCGCGGCTGGACCAGGTCGTTGAGCAGTCGCTCCGCCGGGCGGGCTTGTGGGAAGAAGTGAAGGATCGGCTGACCGACAGCGGCACGGCATTATCGGGCGGCCAGCAACAGCGCCTGTGCATCGCCCGCGCCATTGCGGTCGACCCCGAAGTGATCCTGATGGATGAGCCCTGCTCGGCGCTCGATCCCGTCGCGACCGCCAAGATCGAGGAATTGATCCACGAGTTGAAGGGCAATTACGCCATCGTCATCGTTACGCACAACATGCAGCAAGCCGCGCGCGTTTCACAGCGCACCGCCTTTTTTCACTTGGGATCAATGGTGGAATATGGCGCGACGTCCGACATCTTCACCAATCCCCGCGAAGAACGGACCAAGGACTATATCACCGGCCGTTATGGCTGAGGCGTGAGGAAATTGTGTTGAGCGTTCACACCGTCAAGGCATTCGACGAAGATATCGGCCAGTTGCGCGGCTTGATCGCGCAGATGGGCGGTCTGGCGGAGGACGCCATTGACAAGGCGATGCAGGCGCTCAGGATGCGCGACCTCGACATTGCCGAGGCGGTCATTGCCAATGATCGGCTGATCGACGCGCTTGAAATGGATGTCGAACGGCTGGCGGTTCGCTTGATCGCCTTGCGGGCGCCGCTGGCCGATGATTTGCGCGAAGTGGTGGCAGCGATGAAGATCGCGGGCGTCTTGGAACGCATCGGGGATTACGCCAAGAATATCGCGCGCCGCGTCGCCGCGATCGATGACCATGGCGATATCGAGCCGATTTCGGTGCTGCCCGCCATGGCCGATATGGCGCGGCGCATGGTGCATGACGTGCTTGACGCCTTTGCGGCGCGCGACGCCAAGGCAGCAATATTGGTGTGCGAGAGCGATCGCGCCGTCGACGATTTTTACAACAGCCTGTTCCGCGTGCTTGTCACCTATATGATGGAAAACCCGGCCAGCATTGGCCAGGTCGCGCACTTGCTGTTTGTTGCCAAGAATTTGGAGCGCGTGGGCGACCACGCCACCAATGTCGCCGAAATGGTCTATTACGCGGCCACCGGCACCTATATGGGCGAGCGCGAACGCGGCGCCCAACCAGTCACCTGACGGAGGACGACCCATGGCACGGGCCAAGATGCTGTTAGTGGAAGACGATGCGGCGCTCGCCGAGCTGCTGGTATGGCATTTCAAACGCGAGGATTTCGACGTTTCGCAAACCCCCGATGGCGAGGAAGCGTTGCTGCTCGCCAAGGAAGCAACGCCCGATATCGTGCTGCTCGACTGGATGGTTGAGGGGCTGTCGGGCATCGAGGTCTGTCGCCGCTTGCGCCGCATGCCCGAGACCGCGAACGTGCCGATCATCATGCTCACCGCGCGCGGCGAGGAAGAGGATCGAGTGCGCGGGCTGGAAACCGGCGCCGATGATTATGTGACCAAGCCCTTTTCCCCGCGCGAGCTCGTCGCGCGCGTCGGCGCCGTGCTGCGCCGGGTACGCCCGGCACTGGCCGGTGAAGCGCTGACCTTCGCCGATATCGAGATGGATACGGTTGGCCATAAGGTGCGGCGCGGCGGCGAGGTCGTGCCGCTTGGGCCCACCGAATTCCGCCTGCTGAAGCATTTCCTTGAGCATCCCGGCTGGGTGTTCAGCCGCGAACGCCTGCTCGATGCGGTGTGGGGGCATGACAGCGACATTGAAAGCCGCACCGTCGACGTCCATATCCGCCGCCTGCGCAAGGCGATCAACATCGGCAACCGCCCGGATTTGATCCGCACCGTGCGCTCCGCCGGCTATGCGCTCGATACGGGGAATTGATTTCGCCCTCTCCCCTTGCGGGAGAGGGATACGGAGACTTAGTCTTTGCGATTAGCAAAGGCTTAGTCGGAGTTGGGTGAGGGGTAATCCTGCGCCATCGGCGGCAGGAGTCCCCCTCTCCAAGCTTCGCTAAGCGCGTGCCGCGCTAAGCTGCGCTTTCCTCTCCCTCAAGGGGAGAGGAGATAACGGCAATTTCAATCCATCATCCTCCAACTGAACCGATAGCGTGGCTGCGCGTTGTGCTGGTCATTACAGGCCAAGCATGAAGGAGGTTGCCCGCGTGAAAAGCCTAGCCCTGCCCTTGCTGCTCGCGATGACCGCCGCGCCGGTTATCGCCCA
>CANJKQ010000123.1 GCA_947474905.1 Pseudomonadota bacterium
GAGCTCGAGCGCCAACACGCGGACGAGATATTTGGGCGCGGTCTTGCTGGTGCCGTATAACCCCAGCCCGGGCTGCGGGCGCGCAGTTGAGGACGAGGCGATATTGATGATCCGCCCGCCGTCGCGCACTCGGCGCGCGGCGGCCTGCATCACGAAATAGGGGCCTTTGGTATTGACGCGGAACAGCTGGTCGAAATCCTCCTCGGTCACGTCGACGACCGGTATATTGACCTTTTCCATCCCGGCATTGGCGACGACGATGTCGAGCTTGCCGAACGCAGCCATTGCCTGGTCGAACAGGCTGTCGATGCCAGCCGTCGTCGACACATCGGCCTGGATGGCGATGGCGCGCACGCCATGCGCCTCGGCTTCGGCCTTCACCGCCTCAGCATCGGCCTGGCCCGATCGATAATTGATGACGATATCGGCACCGCGTTCGGCAAATCGGCGCGCGATTGCGCGGCCAAGGCCTTTCGATGAACCGGTGACAAGCGCGGTCTTGCTCGCAAACGGACACAGGGGATCGGTCATGATACTCTCCGGATATTAATTGGGTTGAGTGCCGATCCGTCGGCTCACCAGTATCCGCCGTTGGCGCCGAAGCTCTGGCCGTTGATCCATTCGCCCTCGGGCCCGGTCAGGAAGCTCACCACCCGCGCGACATCCTCGGGCTCGCCGAGCCGGCCGAGCGCGATCTGCTGTTCGAAATGCTGGACGACTTCGGGGCTTTTGCCCACCATGAACAACGGCGTGCGGGTCGGGCCAGGGCGCACCGCGTTAACGGTGATGCGCCGCGCGCCCAGCTCTTTTGCGGCGACGGCGGTCAGTTGCTCGATCGCGGCCTTGCTGCCGAAATAGACGCCGTAACCCGGGATCGGCGCGCCCTGAAAGCTCATCGAGATGTTGACGATGCGCCCACCGTCGCGCAGCCGCCGCGCGCCCTCGCGCATGGCGTGGAACGCGCCGTAAAGATTGGTGCGGATCACCGCGTCGAAATCGGCGTCGTCGAATTCGGCGAGCGGCTTCCGGATGGCGCGACCGGCATTGTTGACCAGAATGTCGACGCCGCCAAACCGGGCCTCGGCGGTGACGAACAGCGCGGTGACAGCGGCGCTGTCGCCGACATCGGCCTGCACCGCGATCGCAGTGCCGCCGGCGGTAACAATATCGGCAACGACCTTTTCGGCTTCGGCGGCATTGCCGGCATAGTTGACGATGACGGCGTGCCCGTCGGCGGCGAGGCGCTTGGCAATCGCGGCACCGATGCCGCTCGATGCGCCGGTAATGATGGCGGTGGTCTCTGGCATGATCCTCTCCTCGGGGCGTGGAGCGATGCGGGCAGCGGTAACGCGACCCAATTGCGTGCGTCCAATGCAATAGATAACATTGCTTTATGCAGCTGACGCATATTCGAAAGACCGATCTCAACCTGTTGCTGGCGGCGCTGGTGCTGTTCGAGGAGCGCAAGATCTCCGCCGCGGCCGACCGGTTCAATCTCTCCCAACCGGCAATGAGCCGACTGCTCCAAAGGCTGCGCGACAGTTTTGGTGATGAGCTGCTGGTGCGCGGCTTGAGCGGCTATCAGCTGACGCCACGTGCCCGCCAGCTACAGGAAGTGCTGTCGACACTGCTCCCAGAGCTCGACCGGCTGATCGCCGGCCCGCACTTCGACCCCGCGACCGTGACGGAAACCTTCCGCGTCGGGCTCACCGATTATGCGGCATTGGTGGTCGCGCCGCCCGTGATGGCGGCGCTTACCGATTTCGCCCCAAACATCGTTCTGGACCTCCAGGCGTGGACGGATAGGGCCTTTACCGATCTGGAGCGAGGCCGGCTCGATCTTGCCTTCTGGGTCGAGGAAGCACCGGCACCACTCGTCTCCGAGGTGCTCTTCGAAGAGGATTTTGTCTGCGTGATGGATGCGCGCCATCCCGCCGCGGACGCACCGTTGACGGTCGAGCGCTACCTTGCTCATCCGCACGTGATCGTCGGTGTGCTGCGCGGTCAACAGACCGTGATCGAGCAGCGGCTTGAGACACTTGGGATCCATCGCACGGTGGGCTTGCGCGTGCCATTTTTCGCAGCCGCTGTACTTGCTGTGCCGCATACAAGGTTGATCGCCACGGTGCCGCGCCGAATGGCCAGGCTCTATGCGAGCAACCCCGCGTTATGCTTCGCTGATCCGCCGCTCGCGCTTGGATCGTTTCGTTACATTGCGGCCTGGCATCCGCGCATGAGCGGTGATCCGGCCCATAGCTGGCTGCGAAGTATTATCCGCCGCGCAGTAAGATAACAGCTTCGCAGGGCACACGATTGTCCCACCCATAACTGCTTTGCGCCGGACATTTTCGCAACATCTAAGCTGTGTCGGTTCGTTTCTCGAAGCGTCCGCTTTCGGGATTGTCGATGTGAGGATTAAACGACGGCAATCGGGGCGCGAAGGGGACTTTGGAGGCCAGCTCAGATCCGGCGATAAAATAAATTGTGCCCACATTTATATCTGACCCGCGAGACAGCCGACGATGTCCACGCTAAGGGCTACTAATGGGAGGTAGTCTCCAGCGTCATAACCTGAAGGTGCGGGTATTCTGTACGCTCGCGCTCCTGGCGCTGCTGTTCAAGGCGTATGTGCCGTCCGGGTTCATGGTGGCGCAGGGCGGGACGATCGTCATCTGTACCGGCATGGGGCCGATGACGGTGGCCGATCCCCGGCACGACGCGCCGACGATGCCGGACAAGAAGGCCGATCATTCCTGCCCGTTCGCGGGCAATGCGGCGCCGCCGCTGCCGCCTGCAATCGACGCCCAGCTTGCAGTTCCGCTGTTGACCAGAGCCGACCCGGCTGGCGCCGTTTTAGAGATTGCCCCGGGGCGCGGCCTGGCAGCGCCACCGCCCCCGTCACGCGCGCCACCTTACTTTCTCGCCTGATCTATCCGCCATCGGCCCCGTGGGGCCGATAACGCGCACCCGCGCGTCCCGATCTTGCGAGGTCAATTTATGCAAAATCCCCCCCGCCGGACCGTGTCCGGCTTGCTTGGCTGCGCCGCCATCTGCGCGCTGAGTGCTCCCTGCTTTGCCCAGACCACTCCATCGGCAACGGCCGACACCTCTTCAGACATTGTCGTCACGGCCGAAGCGACCAAGTCCGACGTGCCGCTCAAGGAAACACCCCAGTCGGTGACGATCATCGATCGCGCTCAGCTTGACCAGCTCAACGTCCAGACGATCGAGGAGGCGTTTCGCTACGTGCCGTCGGCCCAGTCGGAAAGCGGCGGCAGCCGGGGCTTCGACAATATCCTGATCCGCGGGTTCAATCAGTCGGCCTATGAATATCGCGACGGGCTGCGGCTAGACCCAGGCTATGTCGAGCAGCAGGAACCCTATGGCCTGGAGCGGCTGGAAGTCCTCAAGGGTCCGGCCTCGGTGTTCTACGGCCAAATCGCGCCGCGATGCGCGACGGCAGCATGCAGCGCGTACAGGTCGCGATTACCGGCGGCTGGGGGCTGGAGCGCGTGTGGCCGATCTTCGGTGCGCAATCGGATAGCAGCACGACGAGCACCTGCGTGCTCTTCGGCGAGCGCGACCGCATCGGGTCACCGCCCATGCAGTTCGATCGCTGGATCGGTGTGCTTCCCAGGCGCGATGCCAGCGAGGCGGAGGCGGCAGAGGCGCTGGAGCATGTGCGGGTCGCTTGGCCACGCCCGCGCACGCTGATTTCTGCGTCGCCCTACCGGCGGCGCTTCCGTAATGGCGCAAGCCTATTTCCGCGACGCTTCTTCTTAGTCGAACATGTGGCACCGGGACGCCTTTTGAGCCGGCGTGAGGCGCCACGCGTTCGCGGTCGGGTCAGCAGCTTGGATAAAAAGCCATGGACAACCGTAGAACCGCCCGAGGGTCCAATTGAGCGAGCCTTCGTTCGCCGGATCGCATTGGGCGAGTCAGTTGCGCCTTATCGCATTCTCGGCTTTGTGACTGGCGTGGTTCCGATGGAGAACGGTGGGATACTCACTCCGGCCAGCGCAGACGCTCAAGGCCATCGGGGCCTCGCGGCCTGGCTGCGCGATGCCGAGGCAAAATGGAACGAGCACAGCAATAAGGCAGCTGACGGCATCCCGCGCATAACGTTGACGCAGACCGTAAACCACCTTCAGAAATTGACAGCGCAGGCAACGAGAGCGCCTATTCGAGTTCTCTACACCAAGGCCGGAACAAGGCTAAGTGCATGCTGGCTCGAAGATGACGATGTTATCATTGACCACAAAGCGTATTGGTCGGCGGCAAATTCCTTGGAAGAAGCCGCTTATGTTGCGGCCGTTCTAAACACCGCGATCGTGCTTGATCGCGTTCGCGATCTTCAGCCGGTCGGCCAGCGCGACCCGCGTGACTTCGACAATCTCGTTTGGACGCTGCCAATCCCAGAGTTTGATCCAGCTGAAGCACTGCATGTCGACCTTGCTAATGCGGCGCTCCTCGCCTCCGACCTCGCTTCGCGCGTCGAATTCCCCGAAGACGCCCACTTCACCACGAAGCGTCGATTGATTCGGCACGCGTTGGAGACGGACGGCGTTGCAGAGACGATTGAGCGACTTGTCGATGCCTTGCTGCCTCTCTGAAAAAGCGCCCGACGGTTGCCAGCAGGCGAGGCGCTAGCGGACTTGTTTGTTGCTGAGCGCTTCGACCGCGCAGACGATGTGATCGTTCCAGGCCTTCATCGCCGCGCGCTTTTCCTCCTTCCAGTCGTGACGCTGATATATTCCCGCGACGCCTGACCGGGACGCGCCGACGTGATTAAGGACTGCCTCGGTCACTTCAAACCGCACGCCGAGTCGCTGGAAACCGGTTGCCAGCGTTCGACGCAGATCATGCAGCCGCCAATGCGGCACAGGGTCTCCGCCATCTTCAGACACAAGCTTGTCGAGCTTCGCGGCCCCCTTGGAGTGTGCGGTAAAAATGTGCCCAGTTGCTGTTGCAAAAACGCGGCCACGCTTCGGCCACTTGTCGCCGCCGGC
>CANJKQ010000124.1 GCA_947474905.1 Pseudomonadota bacterium
AGCATGACCGCAGCGGCCACCGCCCGGCCGCGACGCAGCATTTTGCTGCGCCGGGCCTCAAACTCACCGACCACGGTAGGATGGCCGGAAACGGGCCTTGTCACCGGGCAGCGCCAGCGGGATCGAGCGCGCTGGCCTCGGTCGGTTCAAAGGCACCTTTGGCGCCGCCCGATGCGCCGGCAAACGCCGGGGCATTTTCTTGATGCAGGACCAGGAAAATGCCGATCAACCGAAAGCGGAGCTCGTCAGGCAAGCCCGTGCGCAGCACCCAGGCTGATTTGGCGAGCGGCCGATCCCGCCAGGCAATGCGATACGGCTGGCAAACCGGCTTTTTGGCGGCGCACGCCACATACCATTCGTCGATCGGCATCAGCGCGACGTCGGCCTGGCGCGATGACAGCATCGCGAACGTCGCAGCGACCGACCCCACTGCCGGAGTCGGCCGGTTTGCGATCGCTGTGCCGCCATGCGTTGCTACCGCCGCACGCGCTGCATCATAGGCCAGCGCGTTCTGCTTGAGCGTGATCACGCGACGCTGGGCAATTGCCGGGGCCGTGAGGGGACCGGCGTCATTCAGGGTGACCGCAATGATGGGGGTGCGCGGCAAGGCGCCATCGGGCCGAAGCGTCAAAATTGGCCTGCCCTTGCCCCGGGCAGCGGGCCACGCCGCCTGATCAAGCGCCGTCAGGTCGACGCTGCCCCTGGCGAGCGCGCTTGCGGCAGCGGCGGGGCTGTCAAAGCCGCAAAGCTCGACGCGCAATGCCAATCGGCGCGCGAGATGCCCGGCGAGCGCCGCCAGCGGCGCGGGGGTCGATGGCCCCGGCGCGGCGCATGGGCTTGGCTTCGCGGATTGATACCCCACGCGCAACAGCGAAGGCATGGGGGCGGGAGCGGCGAACGCAACCGCCGCGAAACCGGTTGCGGCAGCGGCGAGAGCAAGCGCCAGGCGGTGCATCATCGCGGGCGCCGCCCGCCGCCACTGCTGGCGCCGGCGCGTTCATCAGCCACGGCTTCCTGGCGCAGCTTATAGGTTTCGGCAAACATGGCGTCGTTGCCCGCCGCAAAGGTGATGCCGGGCAAGGCACCAAAGGGAGCGCCCGCTTCGGGTGCATCATAGGCAATCGCGGCCATGGCGCCCCGCACCAGATCCTGTAGCGCCTGTGGCCGATCGGTCCGCATGACCAGCGCCAGATTGGGCACCGGCCCGACATCCCAGATATCGCGGATCGAGCCTTGCGGGATGAGACCGCTGTCCGCCATCCGCCCCCACGTAATGATGGTAAAGCCGGTTTGCGGCGTGCCGTTGGACGATAAGGTCCAGCCCGCATCATATTGTCGGTTATACACAGCATTGACGACCTGGGCATGGCCGCCGGCCACGCCGATGCGGCTGAAATAGCGATTGGGATCAATGCCAGCCTGCCGCATCGCGTGCATCGGCATCAGATAGCCCGAGGTCGAATTGTAATCGACCACCGCCAACGCCTTGCCCTTCAGGTCGGCAAGGGAGTGATACGGGCTGTCGGCCCGAACGATGAGCGAGGAATAATAGCCCTTCTCGCCATGCGCGCCGAGCTGGACCAGGATCGGCGCCACCAGATTGCCAACCTGTTCATGCGCGTTGGCATAGCCCCCACCCGCGATCAGCGCGACATCGACCTGGCCCGAGCTCAACGCCTGAATGGTCGAGGTATAGATGTCGCTCGTCTGGCGGACTCGCACCGGCAGGCCGGTGGCCTGCTCCATATAATGCTGGAACGGCTCGACCTTGACATCGTGCCCAGGCGATTCCGCAATGGTTGGGGTAGGGAGCGAAATGCGCAGCGTGTCGACCTCGCCGCGCCAACCTGATTGGCGGGGGTGATCGCTGCCACAGGCCGATAATGCGAGCACCGCAAGGGGCAATATCCGGCATCCCGCCAACCGCCCAACGCTGATCGGACGCTTTTTGGTCGGCGAGATACGAAAGCGATGGACCATAGGCTTCCCTTCGAGTCCGCGTGGCCTATAAGGGAGGCGGGTTGCAGATTTTGGACAGTTTGGACATTTGTATGGTTCCGGAAGGACGCAATCTCGACGGAGCGCCCGTAACGCCTGACAGCCCGGACAATTCAACGACGATGGCCTCAATGGACACCGGCGTCACCGGCGCGACCGATTTGTCCGGAACCGAAATTGACGGCGCAAAGCGCTCGACGGCGGATCGGTTGATCGACGTCGCGCTGGCGGCATGGGAAAGTCATGGCTATGCGGGGATTTCGGCCCGTGCGCTGGCTCAAGCCGCCGATCAGCCCGTCTCCAGCATTTATTATCACTTTGATGATCTTGAACGTTTGTTGATCACATCGCAGCAATGGGCCGTGCGGCACGCCAGGCAATGGTGTGAGCGGCAGCTGAAGACGATGCCAGCGGCGACGGACGGCGATGCGGCGCGTAAAGTGATGGCGCCATTAATGGCGGCCCTGATCCATGACTGGTCGGTCAATCATCGCGCGCTCGCCTTTGCCTGGCGCGAATGCCAACTTGTCGCCGCGCGTAATCGTAAATTCGCCCCGGTGCTGGAGGATTGGAATGCGCTTTGGGGGGATTTTTGGCGGCAAGTCTCCGCGCGTTATGCGATGCCCGACTATGCGCGCCTCAACTATTATCTGTTCGATGGCGAGGGCTTTCTTCATCTGATCAAGGGCGATCCCGTCGCCGATGCCGCTTGCCTGATCGAACTTTGCCAGGGTTGGGGCGACTGGCTGGCTGGTCGGCCGGCGGCGGAAGGGCCGTGGCGGCGCCAGGCTCGGCTCACCGCATCAGCGACGACCGCGACGATCATACCCGAAGGTGCCATTCCCGAGCGGATTGCGCATGCCGCCGCCAATCTGGTCGCGCGCCACGGGCCCGGCGGACTCACGCATCGCGCCGTCGCCGCCGAAGCCAAGCTGACGCTGGGCGCGGTATCCTATCATTGCCGGACCAGCGCCGATTTGATGCATCTCGCCTATGAAACGGTTTATTGGCGAGCAATGGGGCAGGATGTGGCGCCAGTTTCCGGTATCTCGGGCAAAGACTATGAGGATTTGCGCGAAGCGACGCTTGGCGCTGAAGAAACGCCGGAAATGGCGCTTAGTCGGCTGGCGATGAATGAATTGATTCTGGCTGTCGCGCGTGACAGCACACTGAAAGGGCTGGCCCCAACTTTACGCTATTTGCGCGGGCGAAAGTCGCGAAATTATCTGGCAGTCATTTTGGGCAGCACCGAGGATGTTTCGCCACTGGAGGCGGCAATGTTATCGGACGTCGCTTTCGCGCGGTCGCGCGGTTATTTCGGCATGACCGCCGCCGATCGTATGGCGGCGCGCGAACGGGATCTCGACGAGATCGATGCTTTTCTTCGCGCGACACGAGGCCGATGAGCCCTGGTCGATAACGCGACTGTGCATATGATAGTTAATTGATCGCGCCGTGATGATATATCTTTGAATCGCGCTACCGCAGCGGATCATTAGCTCGCAAATTGTTCGAACACCCCATCAATCCACCGCAAAACGCCTGTCCCGTCTATTGGCCTCGCGAAACAAATCGGCCATTAGCCACAGGCCGAAACAAGCGTGATGGGTGGCCGAGTTGACCGAGCCAAATGACAATGACCAGCTTCGCGCGGCGCCTTCTGCGCCGACATTGACAACGCACCAGCAAGTGCGGCTGCTGGGGTTGATCGCGGCGGGCGTGCTGGCGCTGGCGGTGCTGTTTGAATTGGGCAGCTGGCTGTTGACGCCGCGCATGGTCGCCGCCGAGAAATTGCCGCCCGATGCCTTTCGGCCCACGCCCGAACAGCTTGCGCAATTGAAGATTGCGCCCGTCGCGATTGGCGCCAATGCCACGCTGTTGCGGGCCAATGGGTCGATCGCGGTCAATGCCGATCGCTCGACGCCGATCATCCTGCCCTTTTCGGGGCAGGCGGCGGAAGTCTTTGTCGAAACCGGCCAGCATGTATCGCGCGGCCAGCCCCTATTGTCGGTTGCGTCGCCCGAACTGGTCGATGCGCGCAACGGCTTGCTGACCGCATCGGCCCAGGCAGCGTCGGCGGCGGAGGCCGAGAAAATCGCGGCGGCGAACGCCGCTCGACAAAAGGCCATTTATGAGACGGCTGGCGGTGCGCTGAAAGATTATCTGCAGGCCCAGGCCGATCTGGTGACCGCGCAATCGGCGCTGCGTACGGCCCAATCGGCCCTGCGCGCGGCGCAGGACCGGCTTGGATTGTTCGGCAAGTCGCCCGGCGAAATCCGCGCGCTGCAATCGCCCGCCAAGGCGCTGAACGGCCAGGCCGCGACCGTTTATCGCGCGCCCGTGGCGGGGGTTGTCGTCGATCGCAACGTCTCGCCCGGCCAATTCCTGACCGCAGGCGGCAGCAACGCGCTGATGACGATCACCGATTTGTCGAGCGTTTGGCTGGTTGCCCAATTGTCGGAAAGCGATGCGACCAATGTTCAACTGGGCGATCAGGTCGAGGTGACGACCCCCGCCGTTCCCGGCCGTGTCTTCCACGCACGGATCGACAATATCGGCGCTGCGCTCGACCCCAATACCCATCGCCTGCCCGTTCGTGCCGCAGTCGACAATCCCAATTACCTGTTGAAGCCGCAGATGTTTGCCAGCTTCACCATCCGCCGCGCCCTATCGGGTACAGTCGGCGCGCTGGTGCCTGCTGCCGCGATCATCCATGAAGGCGATCGGGCGCGGGTGTGGGTGATGGGGCGCGACGGCCTGCTCCATGGCCGGGCGGTGGAAACCGCCGATAGCGAGGGCGGCTATACCCGCGTCACGCGCGGGCTGAACGCGGGCGACCGGATCGTGACGGCGGGCGCCCTGTTCGTCAACGAGGCTGGCCTCGAGCAATGAACCGCCTGATTGAATTGGCGCTCCGCCAGCGCATGCTGGTGTTGGGGTTGCTGATCGCGGTCGTGATCGCGGGCATATTCGGCTATATCAACCTCAATATCGAGGCGTATCCCGATCC
>CANJKQ010000125.1 GCA_947474905.1 Pseudomonadota bacterium
ATCGCCATCATCGGCATCCCGTGCCAGGTCCACGCCCTGCGCGCGATTGAGGAGAAACTGGGGTTTGAGAAGCTTTACGTCATCGGCACGCCGTGTTCGGACAATACGACGACCGAAAATTTCCATAGGTTTCTTGAACTGTTAAGCGACGATCCTGCCAGCATTACTTATCTGGAATTTCGCGCCGATTATCGGGTTGAATTGCGCTTTGCCGATGGCCACACGCGCCTGATCCCCTTCCTGCACTTGCCGATCAGCGCGCTGCCCGGGGATTTCTTTCCCCTGACCTGCCGCACCTGTGTCGATTACACCAACGCGCTTGCCGATGTGACAGTCGGCTATATGGCGGGTGAAGGTGATCAATGGCTGATCGTTCGCAACGCCCGGGGGGAGGAATTGGTCGCGCTGCTCAAGGCCGAGCTTGTCGAAAAGCCGCTGCGTAGCACCGGCAAGCGTAACGGCGCGGTTAGGGGCTTTCTGATCAATACCGAACGCGCCGCCGGTGGCCTGCCGCTGCGCCGCATGCCTGGCCCGCTGCGCGCGATCATGGCTCGGCTGATGCCCGTCATCGGCCCCAAAGGCCTGGAATTCGCTCGCGCGCGCGTCGAGATGAAAGCGATCGAAACCGTGCTCCATCTGCGCCGGTCCGAACCGCGCCGCATGAAGGCGATGGTGCCCGACCATGTCTGGCGATTGGTCGCGCGATACGGGATTATGCCCATGCCGGGGGAACGCCCCTCGACAACCAACGATGAGGCTGCCTAAGCGCCGCTGGCGAAAGGAATGTGATGCGAACAGTGTTCATCTCCGGCGCCACCGCCGGCATTGGCGCCGCTGCGGCGCGACACTTTGCTGCCGCCGGGTGGCGCGTGGTCGCAACGGGTCGGCGTGCCGAACGGCTGGCGGCGTTGGCTGACGAACTGGGCAGGGAACGCTGCGGGACCATCGCCGCCGATATCCGCGACTTGCCGACCATGTTGGCGGGGCTGGCCGCGTTGCCGCCCGAATTCCGGGCAATCGATCTGCTCATCAACAACGCCGGGCTCGCGCTGGGGACGGGTCCGGCGCAGAATGCCGACGCTGATCAGTGGCAGGTAATGATCGACACCAATGTGTCGGCGCTTGTCCGCCTGACCCATGCCCTGTTGCCCGGACTGATCGAGCGGAAAGGCGCGATCATCAACTTGTCGTCCGTCGCCGCGACCTATCCCTATGCCGGCGGCAATGTCTATGCCGGCACCAAGGCGTTCGTGCGTCAATTCTCGCTGGGATTGCGCGCCGATTTGTCGGGCACGGGGGTGCGGGTGACGTCGATCGAGCCGGGGATGGTCGAAACCGAATTCACCGTCGTCCGTACGGGCGGCAACCAGGCCGCGTCGGACAAGCTTTACGCCGGCGTCACGCCCATGACGGGAGAAGACATCGCCGAAACAATGCTTTGGGTTGCGGAATTACCGCCGCATCTCAACATCAACTGTCTTGAGCTGATGCCCGTCAACCAATCCTTCGCCGGCTTTCTGGTCCACCGGGAAAGCGCCTGAGCCATCGACCGCAGGCACCGTAAAGGCTACTTCCCCGCCGCCTTGCGATACATTGCCAACGCACAGCATGCCGCCCCATTGTTCGACCATATAGCGGCAGATCGATAAGCCGAACCCCAGGCCGGTGTCGGGTTTGGTGGAGGCGAACATGGTGCCCGCACGGTTCAGCATATCGGCATCGAAACCGGGGCCAACATCCTGAATGGCGATCCGCAGCTTGTCGGCGCAGCGCGCCGTCGCAATTCGGATCAAAGGGTCGGGCATGCCCGCCATCGCATCATAGGCATTGCGCAGCAGGTTGACCAACACCTGCAGCATTTGCACCCGATCGGCATGGATCGAAGCTGTTCTGGCACTGCCGACCAGCTCAATCCGCACGCGATGGCCAAGGTCGCCGACAAAGGCGAGCGCCCGGGCCTCCTCGATCAGATCGGCCAGTTGCAACGGGCCAACATGCTGCGCGCAGGGCGCCAGAAAACCGCGCAGCCGGCGAATTATATCGCCCGCCAGCGTAATCTGCCCGCCCGCCTGTTCCAGCAACGGCGCAATCGTTGCTGCGTCAGCGCCGGCCTCGGCAGACAAGCGCGCCGCTGCCAGGAAATTCGCGCTCGCGGCCAATGGCTGATTCAGCTCATGCGCCAACCCCGCCGCCACCGCGCCCATCGCGTTCAAGCGGGCAATGCGCAGATATTCGCTGCGAAAAGCGTCAATGCGCTGTTCGGCTTCGACGCGATCCGTAATGTCGCGAACAAAACCGATATAGACCAGTGTATTATCGCATTGCACCGCGTCGATGTTGATCTCGATGGGAAAGCTGCTGCCGTCGGCACGAATACCGGTCAGCGTCAGCGTCTTGCCTAGCAGTCCTTCGATCGGCGCACCCGCATAGGCTCGGCCAGGGTCACTGCCCTTTGCAGCGGCAAAGGCGGGCACCAGTTGTTCGACGCTGGCGCCAATCAAATGGTTGGACGGGCGACCAAATATGCGTTCAGCCGCTCCATTAGCCGCGCTGATCAAACCGCGTTCATTAACCATGAACACGGCATCAGGGGCAGTGTTCACGACCGATCGCAATTGCGCCTCGCTGCGGCTGAGCGCGGCATGAGCAGCATCGACGCGGGTGATGTCGAGCACCACCCCCAACATACGCTCCAGCGACAGATTGTCGTCATACCAGCACAGCGCCATGCCTTCGATCAGTCGCACCTCGCCATCAGGCCGGTGAAACCGATAACGATAGGTCATGCGATCGCGCGCATGGGCAGCAACTTCGGTGATATTGCGCCGGATTTCCTCGGCATCTTCCGGATCGACAAAAGACGCCCAGCTATCGAGATTGGTCATCGATCCGCTGGGAACGCCGAACCGTTCCTCGGCACCGCGATCCCACACCAGTCGATCGGCCTTCACATCCCATTCGACGAAACCGACCGCGTCGGCAGCGGTCAACTTCGTACCCAGCACGCTCGATGTCTCGCCCGCTAATTTGGCGAGCGGATGCGTACGAAAAGGCGTGAACGGATTGGTCATTGTTTCAACGCGGTTTCTAGCTGGATCGCGTCTCCGCGTCGACCATGCCAGCAGCATGAACCAGATTGATCGCCGCTGGCAGCGAGGTGACATTGAGCTTTGCCATCAAATTGGCGCGATGCACTTCGACCGTTCGCACACTCAGACCCAGCTGATCGGCCATGGCGCGGTTGGATGCACCGTCAACCAGCAGCATCAGCACCTCGCGCTCGCGCGGCGACAAATGGCCGATCCGGGCGCGCGCCTGTTGCTGGCGCAATACAATATTCTCCGACGCCCGCAGCGAGGCAAAGCCACGGTCCACCGCCGCAAAAAGAGCCTGATGCTCATAAGGCTTTTCCAGAAAGTCGATCGCGCCCGCCAGCATTGCCTTGACGGCGAGCGGCACGTCACCCCGTCCGGTTACCACAATGGCCGGAAAGCGGGCCAAATCCTGACCCAGCCGATTAAGCAGCGCCATCCCGCTCATCCCCGGCATGTGCAGGTCGAGCAGCAGGACACCCGCAGGCCGATCATCCAGCTCCGCCAGAAACGCCTCAGCCGAGGCGAACGCCACCACCACGCGCTCGCCCTGCGCGCCCAGCAACGCGCGCAGCGACACCCTGACCGCTTCGTCATCGTCAATGACATAGGCGAATTCGCTCATCGGAGGTCCATGCAGGCAGGCGTGAGTGTCGTGCCATGCCCAAAATGAGAAGTAAATATGGCCGGGTCGGAGCCAATTTCCTTCACCAATAAGCTACGGTCGCGGGTGTAAGAACGCCAAGATGAGCGCCGATCCGCACATTTTGCCCGAAATTCCGTGGGGTATCCGCGTCATGCGCGCCATTGCCTGGCGATCGGGCAGCCAGGTCGTTGCGCAGCTCATTATGTGGGCAGGAACCTTCTTCGTCATCCGGATCCTCGACCCACGCGATTACGGCCTTTATGCCATGACGCAGAGCGTGCTGGCGTTCCTGACCTTGCTCAACGGGCAGGAATTCGCCGCCTCGCTGGTTCAGGCGCCGAGCGTGACGCGGCCGCAAATTCGCCAGACTTTCGGGTTACTTATCGCGATGAACGCCGCGATGGCGGCGCTGCAGGTGGCCGTCGCGCCGCTCGCCGCCGCCTATTATGGCCATGCCGAACTGGCGATCATGTTGCGGGTTCAGGCGCTGCTCTATCTGTCCACGCCGCTGATCGCGGTGCCGAGCGCGCTGCTCAGTCGCGAGCTGAATTACCGTACTCAGGCGACGGTTAACCTTGGATCGGCGCTGATTGGCGCGGGCGTTTCATTGGGCATGGCATTGGCGGGCGCCGGTGTGTGGACACTGGTTGCCGCACCAATTGCGGCGTTCTGGGCACGTGCCATTGGCCTTAGCGTTGCCGCCCGATTGCTGGTGCTGCCCAGTTTCGATTTCCGCGGATCAAGCCACGTCATCCGCTTTGGCGGCGCGATGCTGTTGAGTTCGATGTTCTGGCTGGTCCAGACCCAGGCGGACGTTCTGATTGGCGGCAGGTTGCTGGGTGCCCACGCCTTGGGACTTTATACTGAGGCGCTGTTCCTGACCCAGATCGTGACCGCCAAATTTGTGCCGCCGATCAACGACGTCACCTTTTCGGCCTATGCCCGCATGCAGCATGATCGCGCGACGGCGGCGCGCGCGTTCGAAAAATCGGTGCGACTGATCATGATGGTGGCCTTGCCCTTTTACGCGGGGCTCGCCGTTACCGCCGAACCGTTCGTGCTGGTCGTGCTGGGTGAGAAATGGGCGGAAATGGCGCCAATCGTCCGGGCGCTTGCCATCGCCATGCCGCTGGCGACGCTGCAAATTCTGTTTCCGCCGGCCGCGACGGCGCTGGGCAGCCCGCGTGTGCAGGTGCTGGCGGCAATGCTGGGCGCCGTGTTGATGCCAGCGGCGTTCCTGATCGGCGCGCGCTGGGGCG
>CANJKQ010000126.1 GCA_947474905.1 Pseudomonadota bacterium
GAACAAGAGGCGCAGCGGCGATCCCTCTGCTGGCAACCCTCCTTGCGTGGGGGTGCGAAGGCTTGGCAGAACGGATTGAGCGGTGCGTCTGGACAGCAGACCAACTCGCGGGCCGATTGGCTGCTGACCCGCGGGTGCTACTCAAGCAGCCTCCCGAAACTGGTGTGATCAATTGGCGTCCCATTACCGGTGAGGTCGAGAGAGCGGTCGCTGGGCTAGCTGGGACCAGTTCGGCTTTTGCGATCGGGGGAGAATTATGGGTAAGGCAAGTATCGGCCAACCCAGATGCTGATCTAGACCGGGTATGGCGACGTATCGCGGCTATACTTAACTAGAGCGAGATTACATGTGTTTCTGTTTTTTTAACTCAGCGCAGCAATTTTCATCCGCATCATGGATGACTAAATAGGGGGCGAGGCGCATGCCCGATTGTTTCTTCGATGCGCGCGAGGTCTACCCCACCGGATCGTCGAACTCGACAGACTCTGCGTGATCCTGAGGACGGTTGAAGCCGGCGCGTGCGTGTCGATTATGCCTGATTCACCACTCAACGCCACTCACCGTCCACGCACAATCGTCTTCCGCCTCCTTGACCCGTCTCCGCAAGTCCGGAGGATTCAGCTCCTGCAGCAGCCGAGGGCGGAGCGGCGACCTGCCGCGGTCGCCTTTGGCGTGATCCTGCCAAGCCGGTTCAGCTGACGTCTGAGAGGTGCGGAGTCAGTACGTCAACTTCACGCTCCCGATCACCGTCCGCTGGGGGAAGGGATGGAACAGGAAGTACGAACGGTCGCCTAAGTTGTCCACGCCGAGCTCGCCGACGACGTGGCGGCTGAACTGGTAGCGCAGGTGAGCGTCCACGACGAAGAACGCACCGAAGCCTTGATATGTGTTCGTATAGCCGTCCGAGTTGTCGATCGTGCCAAAGCTTCGCTCGCTGTAGCGGGCCGCCAGTGTCATCGCGAACTTGGCGTCCGGCTTCCAGGTGGCGACCACCGCCGCGCGTAGGGGCGGCAGCTGGGGCACCGCCTTGCCGACCGCCTTGGGGAAGGCGCGATCGCGGGTGATCGCGGATTCGACATAGGTAAGCCAGCCGGATAGCTGCACGCCCTCGAAAAACACGTCATTCTGACTGAACACGACCTCGACGCCGCGATTGCGGACGTGATCGACGTTCTGGACGAAATTCACAGGGACAGTGGAGTTACCGATCGTGCCCGCCTGGCTTATCAGGGCATCGTCGAGGTCCTCGCTGAACAGCGAAAGCCTCACGCGTCCATTGTTCCAGTCGCGCTGCGCTGAGAGTTCGGTGGAGACAGCGTGCTCGGGACGCAGGTGCGGGTCGGGCGAGGCCAGGACCGGCCCCAGCGTGACCTGCTGGTAAAGTTCCTGGACCGTGGGGAAGCGGTAGGCCACGCCCACCGAGCCTTTGAAAGTCCAGCCGGGTGCCATGTCCCAGCGCAACACGGCTTTGGGCGAGAACTTCCAAGCCTCTGAAGTCGGCTGCCGCACGTCAAGCGCGGGAGTCGCGTTGAAGTTCACGCCGTCATCTGCGGCCCAATGCTCATATCGCCCGCCTATCGTGGCGGTGAGGCTCGGGGCGAGGCGCCATACGTCTTGCACCCACAGCGCCTGCTGTTCGGTGCGGCCACGGCTGAGGCCAGTGGTCACCCCGGGGGACCCCGCAATCCAGTCGGACAAGGCGTAACGCGGATTGTTGAGCCTGAAGGCGTCGGCGTGAGCCCCAAAGGTGACGAGATGCGTGCCGCCAGCGCCGGACGGTCGCCATGTCCCCTTGGCATCCAGCGTCCACCAGCCGGTGTCGTCCAGACTGATCACCGACCCTGGTCCGCCCGCGAAGCCACCGGGCAGGCCGCCGGAGGGGAAGCGCTGGCGGCTTTTCAGCGTGTCGAAGCGGGTTGCGATGAGTTCGTAGTCGAACATGCCCCCTGTAAGCGAGGTCAGCGACAAACCCTGCGCGAGCTGGATGTCCTCCTGATCATAGACACCGCTGGAAAAGACGGTGTTCGCCAGCGTGTAGGCCCGGCCGCCTAGACTGACCGCGCCGGCATAGACGGGCGTGCCCGACGTGTCGTGCAGATAGCTGTTCGCCGTGGCGCGCTCGTCGTTACGGAAGAGGCCGGCCGTGTAAGCGGCGATGAGCGTCGGGGTGAGGTCGACGGTCAGGCGCGTGGTCAGGCTGTCCTGAACCTGGTGCGGAATGGCGGTCGAGCCGAGCACGGTGACGGCCACGCCGGTGCGGCTGGCATCGCGGTAGCCCCCGACGACCGGCGTCCCCGCCGCCGAGGTCGTCACGGGCACAACGGCGGTGGCGTAGGACAGCGGCTGGCCGTCGCTGTCGAGGTGGCTGTAAGCGGCGCGGATACTGAACCGGCCGAACCGGGCACCCACGCTCGCGGCGATCCGGCCCGTGCCGTAGGTCGCGCGGTCGCCGTATTTCGCGAAAACCTGGCCGGCGCCCTGTGCTTCGAGGGTCGCCTCGAACGCCGTCGGTGCCTTGGTGGTGATCTCGACCACCGCCCCGATCGAGTTGCCGGGATAGGCAGCGGCGAAGGGGCCGTAGAGCACGTCGATGCGCGCCACCGCGTCGGGAGACACCAACCCCCAATGCGGCGAGGCGACGCCGTTATTGTTGCCGATCAGCGCAGAGAGCAGCACGCCGTCGGCGTAGATCAGGCTCCGCGCCGACGACCCGACGCCCGAGGTGCGCGTGGTGATCGGGTCCTGCGCGTCGCCGAAGTGGCGCTGGCGGATCAGCACGTTGGGCACGTAGCGCAGCATATCCTCCACACCCACCCGGTTGACGGTATCGGCAGCCTGCGCGTCGGTCACGCTTTCCTTCGTGGTCGCAACGTGGTCGAGGGCGGCCTTGGAGGCGGTGGCGGTGACGATAATCTCGTCGGGCGTCGAGCTTGGGCTGGCAGACCGGTCGGCCGCCGCCGCCGGCGCGGCGAGCACTGTCGAGCCGAGCAGCATCGCGAGAATGCGTAGCATCATGATCTCCGGAGTCAGGTTGCGCCGCCGTCCTGGCCCATGCGCTCGATCGGAGCGTGATCAGGCTTTTTGCGGGGGAACCATGATTGCGGCTCGTTCGCATGGACAGGCTTGGTCGATGCCAGCGGCACAGGGTCGCCCCCGTCGTCGAGGTTTGGCCGGGCGCGGTACAGCTCGACTTGAATGCGCATCGTATCAAGCGACTCGATGCCCTGCTCCTGGTCGGGGATGATGAGCGTGACATCGCCTTCGCCTAGATCGAGGACCTGGCCGCCCGTTATGGCGTAGCGAACCCGACCGGCGAGGGCGCGCACCACTCCCCAAACACTCGGCTTGGTGCGGTGCGGGTGCCGGAGTGCTGCGCGCAGCGTGACGTCGTTAAAGATTGGGGTCGTGCGATACGGCGGTTCGGCGGTCATCGAACGCGCGCCACGGGGAGCGCGCGGGCGATCAAAATCGGCGAAGGCGGCGGAGTCATGTGGCCCCGCAAGTCGTGCGAAAAATAAGGCGCGCGCAGGTCGCGCTCGCGCGCGAATTCGATCACCGCGGTCTCCGCCGCAACACCGTGCGAGGGCAGAAACACGTCAGCGGCCCCGCCTCAAGCCGCCCAGGCCTTCGCGGTCGAGCATCACGCCGATTTCGAGACTCTGCGCGATGCGCTCCGCTTTGCCTACGAAGGCAGCGGCGAGTTCGGGTGTGAAGCATTCGGCGCAGGCGATCCGGAACAGCGCCAGCCAGCGCGGGAAATGCCATTGCTTCAGTGCGGCTAGCGCGCGGTGCTTAGCAAGCGGGTTGCCCTTATAACGGCCGCTGCTGAGCATCACCGACGACCAGAAGTCGGTAAGTGTCGCCAGATGTTCGCGCCAGTCGTCATCGGTAGTTCCTACGACCGTCGCGAACACCGGGCCGAGCATCGCGTCGGCGCGGACCTTGCCATAGAACGCGCGAACAAGCGCGGCGATCTCCGCCTCGGTTAGTTGTGCTAGAGAGAGCGCCGTCATTTCACCACCGTTGATGGCGAAACAGCGGTGAGCCAGGCGCGCAACATTGCCTGCCCCGCGCTCGCGACGGCTGCACCATGGATGGCAGTATCGGTGCGCAGCCGCGACGGGTCTATCTCGGAATGGGCTAACTCGGCCGCGTTTCCGACAAGCCACTGCTCGATCATGGTTGGATCGGCCTCAGCGTGGAACTGCAGGGCGAGTGCGGGGCCGAACGCGAACGCCTGATTGGAGTAGGCTGGCGTCGCGGCGAGCCGCAGCGCTCCTGACGGCAGATCGAACGTGTCGCCGTGCCAGTGCAACACGGGCACGCCCGCCAGCGCGGCAAGCGGACCCGAAAACCCGGCTTCAGTCAGGTTGAGCGGCGCATAGCCTATCTCGGCCCAGCAGCCGGCGAAGACACGAGCGCCAGCGGCACGGGCAAGAAGCTGCGCGCCGAGGCAGATGCCGAGCATGGGCGTGCCAGCCGCGAGGCGGCGTTCCATCCAGCGGAGCTCATCGAGAAGGAAGGGGTAGCGCGTCTCGTCGTAGGCGGCGATCGGGCCGCCGAGCACGACGGCGAGATCGTCCACATGGGGGTCGATCGACGCGACCCCCTCGCGCGGCACATCGCGATAACGTACGACATAACCGTGTTCGCGCAGCACCGGTTCGAAGGTGCCCAGGTCCTCGAACGAGACATGACGAAGCGCGAGGCAGGTCTTCGCCATGTCAGGCGACAACGGTCGGGCGCGACGGCTCGGCCGCCGCACTACCATTGACTGCGATAAACGATTCGCGATCCGGTATGACCGGAGGTCGAGGGTTTTCGTCGAGGCTCGATTGCGGGCCGAAGAACTCGAAATGGACGTTCGCGGCGGGGACGCCGATCGCGGCCAACCCGTCGAGCATCGCGCGCATGAACGGCGTCGGGCCACACAGATAAACGTCGGGATCGCCCGAACA
>CANJKQ010000127.1 GCA_947474905.1 Pseudomonadota bacterium
CGCTTCAGGTCGCATAGACGGCTAGGCCAGCAGTGGCGGCGGGATGCCCCCCATTCCGCCGCCACTGATGTGCCGGTCATATTGCGCGATGCCGGCCTGATCTCGCGATCAGGAGATTTCCATGCGATTGTTTCTATGTCTGCCGCTGCTCGCGGCGCTTCCCAGCATTGCGTCCGCCGGGCCGCTCACCTTCGAAGCTGCGCTCCAGCGCGCCCGACAGGAAGCGCCGTCGCTCAAGGCCAAGGCGCTCGGCGCCGATGCTGCTCGTTCGGCGCGCGGCGCTGCCGGCGCGCTGCCCGATCCGACGCTTGGCGTGAGTGTCGAGAGCTTTCCGATCTCGGGACCGCTCGCGTTCGAGCCGCAACGGGACAATTTCACGATGGCGCGGGTCGGCGTGTCGCAGGACATTCCCAATCTCGCCAAGCGTCACGCCCAGCAGGCACGCGCCGATAGCGATATCAAGGCGGCGGAAGCTGATACGGCGGTCGAGGCCCGCACCGTCGAGGTCGGCACTGCGCTTGCCTGGATCACTCTGGCCTATGCCGAGCGCAGGCTTGCCGCGCTCGACGACCTGCTGTCCCGGCTCGAGCGCGTGGTAGGGACCACGACCAGCGCGGTCGCTTCGGGCAACGCGCGGCCGGCACAGACGCTCGCCGGGCAACAGGCGGTCGCGGCGCTGCAGGATCGCCGCAGTGAACTGGTTTCGAACGTAGCGCGGGCGCGTGCGACATTGACCCGCTGGACGGGCGATCCGGCGCCTGAGATTGCCGGATCGATCCCCGATTTCGCGGTTGATGCAATTGCCCTCCGAGCTGGCCTGGATCGTCAACCGACGATCCGAATGATCGATGCCCAATCCGGCCAGGCGGATGCCGATGTTCGAATGGCCGATGCCGGCCGGCGCTCCGACTTCGGTGTCAACCTTGCCTACCAGCGCCGCGATCCCCGCTTCGGTGATTACGTCTCCGCAGGCGTGACCGTCAGCCTGCCCTTCTTCACCCGCAATCGTCAGAACGCCCAGATCGCCGAGGCTCAGGCCAATGCCGGGCGGGTGCTGGCCCAGCGCGAGGCTGCGCGGCGCGCGCTTGTCGCCGACCTCGATGCCGATCTCGCCGATCATGTCATGCATCATGAGCAATGGATGCGCGCGCGGGATACGCTGCAGCCGCTCGCTGATCAGCGCGTCAAATTGGAAACAGCCAGCTACGCCGCGGGGCGTGCCAGTCTCGTCGATATCGCGGACGCCTACGCCGTGCTGGCCGATGCAACCCTGACCACCCTCGACCGCGAAGCCCTGGTCACAGCCGATGGCGCAAGGCTGACCCTCACCTATCGGAGCGACGACCAATGAATGAAGCCGCTTCCACGATCCGCCCTCGCCTCGCGGCAACGGGTCTTGCCATCGCTCTAGTCGCCGGAGCCGGCGGCTACGGGATCGCGCGCTGGACAAGCCATCCGACAGACGCACCATTAGCCGCTCAGGGTGCCGATGCCGGCCGCAAGCCGCTCTACTGGTACGATCCGATGGTCCCGCAAGAGCATTACAACAATCCGGATGCGCTTTCGTCGATGGGGATGAAGACCATCCCCAAATATGCCGATGAAGGCGGTGGCGACGCACCGGGCGTCCGCATCGATCCTGCGACATCGCAGACGCTCGGACTCCGCACGGTGGCAGTCCGGCGCGGAGAACTGGCGAGCAGCCTGACCGCCACCGGCACGATCGATTTCAACCAGCGCGATGTCGCGATCGTCCAGGCGCGCGCGGGCGGGTTCGTTCAGCGCGTCTATGCCCGTGCGCCCGGCGACATCATCGGCGCGGGTGCACCGCTTGCCGATATCCTGGTGCCGGAATGGGGCGGCGCGCAGGCTGAGTTTCTTGCGGTTCGCCGAGCCGGCAACGCGGCGCTGACCCAGGCGGCACGGCAACGGCTCATGCTGCTCGGCATGCCGGCAGGCACGATCGCTGCGGTCGAGCGAACGGGACGGCCGCATAACGTCGTCACGATCTCCACGCCGACCGGGGGTGTGATCAAGACTTTGGACGTGCGCGTCGGCATGACTATGACGGCAGGACAGACACTCGCCGAGGTCAACGGTCTCGGCACGGTCTGGCTCAATGCCGCCGTGCCCGAAGCGATCGCTAGTCCGCTCAAACCCGGGCAAAGTGTGCAGGCCACGCTTGCCGCTTTCCCCGGCGAAACCTTGTCGGGCCGTGTCTCGGCGATTCTACCCCAGACCCAGGCCGACAGCCGGACGCTCACGGTACGGATCGAGCTGCCCAATCGCGGCAGGCGCTTGCGACCTGGCATGTTCGCGACCGTCTCGTTCGCTGGTAGCGCGCGGCCGGCGTTGCTCGTGCCCTCCGAGGCGCTGATCCGCACGGGCAAGCGCACCCTTGTCATGCTGGCGCTCGACAAGGGCCGATACCACCCCGCAGAGGTGCAAACCGGGCGCGAATCCGGTGACGATACCGAGATATTGGCGGGCCTCAGCGAAGGCGAGAAGGTCGTCGCCTCGGGCCAGTTCCTGATCGATTCCGAAGCGAGCCTCTCCGGCCTGCAGGCACGACCGATCGGCGGGGCCGCACCGGCTGCCGCCGGGAAGCCTGCTTCAACGGCAGCACTCTACGAGACCGTCGGAAAGATCGAACAAATCACCACCACTTCGATTACGCTGAGCCACGAGCCGGTGCCGGCGATCGGCTGGCCGGCGATGACGATGACCTTCCAGCTTCCCGACCCAAAAATCGCGCAGGGCCTGAAGACCGGTGATCGCGTCCGCTTCGGTTTCGACCAGCCCCCTGCGGGACCGACCGTGCGGCGCATGGTAAAGGTGGCCGGCCAATGATCGCCCATCTCATCCGCTGGTCGGTCAGGAACCGCTTCTTCGTCTTGATCGGTGTGCTGGCCCTTATCGGCGTGGGTGTCTGGGCGGTACGCTCAACCGCGATCGACGCGCTGCCCGACCTTTCCGACACGCAGGTCATCATCCGCACCAGCTACCCCGGCCAGGCCCCGCAGATCGTTGAGAACCAGGTCACCTATCCGCTCACTACCACCATGCTCTCGGTACCGGGCGCGAAGACAGTGCGCGGCTATAGCTTCTTCGGTGACAGCTTCGTCTATGTGATCTTCGAGGACGGGACCGATCTTTATTGGGCGCGCAGCCGCGTACTCGAATATCTCAATCAGGTGCAGGGGCGGCTGCCGGCGAGCGCCCGTAGCGCGCTCGGTCCCGACGCGACCGGGGTCGGCTGGGTTTACGAATATGCGCTGGTTGACCGGACGGGCCGGCACGATCTTGACCAGCTTCGTGGGCTTCAGGATTGGTTCCTGCGCTACGAACTGAAAACCGTGACCGGCGTCGCCGAGGTCGCCAGCATCGGCGGCATGGTCAAGCAGTACCAGGTGCTGCTCGATCCGGTAAAGCTCGCGGCCTACGGGGTTACCCACCAGCAGGCGGTGCAGGCGATCCAGCAGGCCAACCAGGAAGCGGGCGGCTCGGTGCTGGAGATGTCCGAGGCTGAATATATGGTCCGCGCTTCGGGCTATCTGAAGACGCTCGACGATTTCCGGGCGATCCCGCTCAGGACCGCCGCCGGCGGTGTGCCGGTGCGTCTGGGCGACGTCGCCACGATCCAGATCGGCCCCGAGATGCGGCGCGGCATCGCCGAACTGAACGGCGAGGGCGAGGTCGCCGGTGGTGTGGTGATATTGCGCTCCGGCAAGAATGCGCGGGAAACGATCGCGGCGGTCAAGGACAAACTCGCCGACCTTAAGAAAAGCCTGCCGCCGGGTGTCGAGGTGGTGACGGTCTATGATCGTTCGCAGCTCATCGATCGCGCGGTCGAGAACCTCACCCACAAGCTCGTCGAGGAGTTCATCGTTGTCGCGATCGTCTGCGGGCTGTTCCTGTGGCATGTCCGCTCGGCGTTGGTCGCGATCCTGACCTTGCCGCTGGGTGTCCTCGCTGCATTTGCCGTGATGCGGTTCCAGGGGGTGAACGCCAACATCATGTCGCTGGGCGGCATCGCCATCGCCATCGGTGCGATGGTCGATGCGGCGGTCGTCATGATCGAGAACGCGCACAAGAAGATCGAACGCTGGGAGCAGGATCACCCGGACAAGCATCTCGAAGGCGAATTGCGCTGGATCGTCATCACCGAAGCCGCCGCTGAGGTCGGACCGGCACTGTTTTTCAGTCTGCTCATCATCACCCTCTCTTTTATCCCGGTGTT
The DNA here is from genome assembly GCA_947474905.1 of Pseudomonadota bacterium. The sequence goes on from CANJKQ010000127.1 coordinate 4,241, forward strand.
CACGCTGGAGGGACAGGAGGGCAGGCTGTTCGCGCCCCTTGCCTTCACCAAAACCTATGCAATGGCGTCGGCGGCGATCCTGTCGGTGACGCTGGTGCCGGTGCTGATGGGTTTGCTGATCCGAGGAAAAATCCCGGCCGAGCAGTCGAACCCGGTCAATCGCTGGCTGACCAATATCTATAGACCCGCGCTCGACTGGACGATGCAGCGACCGAAGACAGTGCTGCTGATCGCGGCACTTGCCTTTGCCACCACGGCCTGGCCGCTCACACGCCTCGGCGGCGAGTTCATGCCGAACATGGATGAAGGCGACCTGCTCTATATGCCCTCGGCGCTGCCCGGACTGTCGGCGGCGAAAGCCTCGCAACTGCTCCAGCAGACCGACCGGCTGATCAAGGCCGTGCCCGAGGTCGAAAGCGTGTTCGGCAAGGCCGGCCGCGCCGAGACTGCCACCGATCCGGCGCCGCTCGAAATGTTCGAGACGACGATTCAGTTCAAGCCGCGCGATCAGTGGCGGCCGGGGATGACTCCCGAAAAACTGGTCGACGAACTTGACCGGACGGTGAAGCTGCCCGGCCTCGCCAATGTCTGGGTGCCGCCGATCAGGAACCGGATCGACATGCTGGCGACCGGCATCAAGAGCCCGATCGGGGTCAAGGTCTCGGGCGCTGATCTCGTCCAGCTCGACCGCATCGCCCATGATGTCGA
>CANJKQ010000128.1 GCA_947474905.1 Pseudomonadota bacterium
AGTCGCCGGTCAGATAATCGGTCAGGTCAATGCCGATCGGGATGTCAACCGACGCGTCCGGGATAATCGGCAGATCATAGCCTGCGCCTGCGTGCCCGCCGATCTGCGCCACCAGTTCCTTGCCCGCAAAAATCTGCGATGCGGGCAGCCCGGTTTGCGCATATTGTTGGTCATTGCCATCAATCGGCACGATATTGGTCGTCAGCCGCGCGGCACCATTTTCATAATCATAAACGCCGTTGACCTGGATCGGGAAACGCAGCCCGAAGGCGTAGTTGAACCCGGCATAGACCTCAGCGAAATAGGTGTGCTTGCAGCCGATCAGGCATAGCTTGATCGTCTTTTCGATCCGCTCCTTCCATTCATAGTCGCGCCCGATCGTGAAGCCGGTCAAGAAGATGCGCTGATCGATCGGCGTGTGCGCCACGGGATCGGGCTTCGCCGTCGGCGATGGCGGCGCTGGCGGCGGCGCCGGTGGCGCTGGCGCGGGCGGCGTGCCCTGTGCGATGCCGAACTGGGTCGGCACGTGGCTCAACCCGACCCGCGTCGCACTGGGCGCTTTCGGCACAAACAGCGTCTGTTCGATGGCGGTATCGCCGGAATTGACGATCTCCGCCTTTAACTGATCATCGCTAAGCGCGGTAAGCCGAGCCGACTCGCCTGACCCAAGTTGATTGTCGATCTCAACACGCTTGGCAGGGTTGGCGAGGGAGGCGCGGATGTCGGCGACCTGCTTGGTCAACTCGGCATCGGCCAGGGCTGCCTTGCTCGCGGCATCGGCCACGATCTGGGCACGTTTAGCGGGATCGGCGACATAGTGCGGATCGCGCGGATTGGCGAACGCGGCGGCGCGGGCTGATGACGGCAGCGGCGTTGCGCAACTGGTGCCCGCGCGCGCCAGCTGGGCGCTGCGCACGCCATCGGTGCAGGCTCCTGGCTTAATCCGGTAGCGAATGAAGTTGCGGATCACCAAGCCTTGCTGCACCTCATAAAATTGGGTGTCGTCGGCAATTACCTCGGCCAATTGGGGCTGGGCGCGCAGCCGATCGGCAACGTTGAACAGGGCGCGGGGATTGGCCAGCACCGGCGCCATGTCGACCCGCGCCGTGCCGAGCTGGATGACCGGCGCGGCGCGCACCTGGTTCAGCGGCAACTGCCGCAGCACCTGAAGCGACCGGATCGTCGCTGAATCAGGCGTTGATCGCAGTGTGACCGAGGGCGCGCGCGGGCGTGATGCCAGGGACGGCGGCGGCACGATTTCCCGCGCCGCCACGTCCTCCTGGGCAGGGCGTGCTGCCACCAAGGAAGGCGGACGGACGAGCCGGACCGTGGCGGGCGCCTGCTGCGCGGCCGCCGGCCCAATCGGCCCGGCCAAGCCAATACCACCCATGACGATAATCGACAGCGCAATATGACGAGACGTCATCCCAGCCCCCCGAACCGAGTAACCTGATCACGACCCGCCCGTATTGTTACGGCGCGCGATCAGCCTACGCGTCGGGCAGCACACAGACAAGCGCTATTGCCAGCGGCCGCGCCGGGAAGCGCTTACATCCCCTCCCTTGCCACCACCGGCAGCCACACCGCGCTCGGCGTTGCCCCGCCCCGAACCAGGGTGATGGTCGCCTTCTGATAATCCTCGGGCTTCGCCAGGAAGATATTGGGCACGAATTTCTGCGGATTGCGATCATAGAGCGGGAACAGGCTCGACTGCACCTGCACCATGATGCGGTGGCCCGGCTGGAAGACATGGTTCACGCTCGGCAGCCGGAATTTATATTCCTGCACCTTGCCCGCCGGAATCGCGCTTGGATGCTCGAAACTCTCACGATACCGCCCGCGAAAAATATCGAGGCTGATCGCGAGTTGGTAGCCGCCCATTTTGGCGTCAGTCGCGTTTTCGGCCGGAAAGACATCAATCACCTTGACCACGAAATCGCCGTCAGTGCCGGTGGTCTTGGCAAATAGATCGGCGATCGGCGCGCCTGATACGCGCACCGGCTTGGTCAGCACCGGGGTCTGATAGGTCATCACATCGGGGCGGCCATCCACGCTGCGCTGGTCCTGCACCAGCCAGTCGCCCCAGCGCCCGTCGTTGAAGTTCACCGGTCGCGGCAGATGCGGCACCGGCTTGGCGGGGTCAGACACATAGCTGTCCCCGCCCGCCGCGCTCTTGTCGAAGCCGAGACCGCCGCCAGCCTGCAGGTAGATCGGCTTGAGCGGATTTGCGCAGCCCTGGGCGCAGGCAAGCGGCCAGGCGCTGAACCGGTCCCAGTGATTTTCGCCGGTGTTGTAGATCGTCGCTGCGGGCAGGGTGATCGCCGGACCGCCCTTCAGATACTGGTTGAAAAACGGCACGACCATGTCCTCGCGAAATTGCGCGGCCGTGTCGCCATTCCATTTGAACGGCCCCAGTTCATAGCCGACGCGATTGATCTGGCTGTGCCGCCACGGCCCCATCACCAGGTGATTGCTGCCCAGCTTGCCGGCCGCCTTCATCGCTTCCCAGGCATGGACGGCGCCATACATGTCCTCCTGGTCCCACAGCCCCTGTTCCCAAATCGTCGGCACGTCATTGGGATTGACGGTGATGAGCTTGTCGAGTGCCTGACCCTGCCACCACGCGTCATAAGCGGCATGATCGATCATCCGCTGCCAGGCGGGCAGCTGGTCAAAGCCCGACTTTTTGGCCCAGTCCCCCGCCGAGCCGACCTCGCGGAACTGGTCATAATCGTCATAAATGCCCGATGGCGGTTCCTTGCCCGCGCCCTTGTAGCCCGTTTGGCTCGCAATCCAGCCGATATTGGCAAGGCGGAACGCGCCGTAATGGAACCAGTCATCGCCCATCCAGCCATCAATCATCGGGCTTTCGGGCGCCGCGACTTTCAGCGCCGGGTGGGGATGGAGCAGCGCCATCACCACGGTAAAACCTTCATAGGACGAGCCGATCATGCCGACCTTGCCGTTCGATTGCGGCAGATTGGCTTTGTTCACCAGCCAGTCGATCGTGTCATAGGCGTCGGTAATATGGTCGACCTTGGTCGGGTTGAGCGGGCCGACCGGCGGGCGCGTGACGACATAATCGCCCTCCGACCCATATTTGCCGCGCACGTCCTGATAGACGCGGATATAGCCTGCCTTGACGAATGGCTCATCGGCCAGCGGCAGCGTCGATAGCATCTGCGCGCTATCCATCCGGTTGGCGCGCGCGGCGGCGTTATAAGGCGTGCGCGTCAAGACGATCGGCGCGTCGACCGCGCCTTTGGGGATGACGATGACGGTGTAGAGCTTCACCCCGTCACGCATCGGGATCATCACTTCGCGCTTGATATAGTCGCGGTCGGCCTCGGGCGGCGCGAACTTGGCGGGAATGTCGCCACCGGCTTTGATGTCCTGCGCGGCGGCAGGCGCGAGCAGCGCGAGACCGGCAACAGCGGCGAACAGCATCTTTTTCATGGCAGCGTCCCTAAATTCCGAGGTGTGATACCGGTATAGTGTCATGACACGGCGAAAGCGCAAGCGTTGCGCGGGGGCAATGCCGGTCCCGACCGGCGCCACCACCCCGGACTTGCGACAAATAAGCCCCGGCCCGACGTTTGACAGCATCCAACAGCCTTCCTATATGGCGCTTTCCACCACAGCATTTCGGGAAATGATGCGCCGTCGCGCAGCGCATCGATCGTATTGATTGCTGTTGGTTTTATGACGCTGAAAGCTGCGATTCGCTGGTCGGCCCGGGGAATGCGCGGCTTTTTGTGTCGCTTGCGTGCCTGCGCCGGAAGGGTTTTTCCGGCGACGCATTCTTAGGCTGACGAGGCAAATACTCCATGGCAACCAAAGCGATCGACAAAGGCACTGCCAAGCAGCGCCTGAGCGAAGGCGGCACCGCCAAGCGGCGCATCCGCAAGGTGTTCGGCAACATCCACGAAGTGGTGCAGATGCCGAACCTGATCGAGGTTCAACGTGAAAGCTACGAACAGTTCCTCCGCTCTGATCCGTCGATCGGCTATGTCTCGGGCCTCGAAAAGACGCTGCGCTCGGTTTTCCCGATCCGCGACTTTGCCGGCACCGCCGAGCTCGATTTCGTCAATTACGAGCTCGAGCCACCCAAGTTCGACGTGGACGAGTGCCGCCAACGCGGCATCACTTATGCCGCGCCGATGCGCGTCACGCTGCGCCTCATTGTGTTCGAGGTGGACGCGGATACGGAAACCCGCTCCGTGCTCGATATCAAGGAGCAGGACGTTTACATGGGCGACATGCCGCTGATGACGGAGAACGGCACGTTCTTCATCAACGGCACCGAGCGCGTGATCGTCAGCCAGATGCACCGCTCGCCGGGGGTGCTGTTCGACCATGATCGCGGCAAGACGCACGCGTCGGGCAAGTATCTCTTCGCCGCGCGCGTGATCCCCTATCGCGGCTCGTGGCTCGATTTCGAGTTCGACGCCAAGGACATCGTCAACGTCCGCATCGACCGCAAGCGCAAGCTGCCGGTCACCAGCCTGCTCTATGCGCTGGGCCTGAACGGTGAGGACATCCTCAATTATTTCTACAACCGTGTCACCTATGTGCGCGGCCAGGGCGGCTGGCAGATTCCGTTCGCGGCGGAAAGCTGGCGCGGCGTGAAGCCGGCGTTCGACATTGTCGATGCCAAGTCGGGCGAAGTGATTTTCCCGGCCGGCCAGAAAATCTCCCCCCGCGCCGCCAACAAGGCCGCGAAGGACGGGCTTGAAACCCTGCTGATCCCGACCGAGGAAATCTTTGGCCGCTATTCGGCCTATGACCTCATCAACGAGGCGACGGGCGAAATCTATATCGAGGCGGGCGACGAAGTGTCGGCCGAAAACCTCGAAAAGCTCGACAAGGCGGGCATTGATCGCATCGAACTGCTCGATATCGATCACGTCACCACCGGCCCCTGGATCCGCAACACGCTGAAG